>NZ_JBHTST010000013.1:0-88372 GCF_042794995.1 Streptomyces sp. NPDC056503 | reverse complement strand
CCGCCCGCACCCGCATCGGCGGCGGCTTCGGCCGCTACGGCGAGCTCGTCGGCTCCGGCGACTACGACCGTGACGGGAAGAACGACCTGCTCGCGTACGAGACCGCCACCAAGAAGACGTACTACTTCGGCGGCACCGGCGAGCGGTACACCCCGCTCAACCTGTCCCGCGTCGGCACCACCCTGCACGCGAACGGCTCGTACAACCTTTTCTCCTGATCGATGGTCATACGGGTCGGTCCGCACTCCTTTGCGGACCGACCCGTCTTCATCTGGAGAGCCCGTGCTTTCTCTACGCGTCCCCCGCCTCGCCATAACCTCCGCGGCCACCGTCCTCGCCGTCACCCTCGGCGCCGGAGCCCTGACCGTCCCGGCCGCCGTGGCCGCACCCGGGCCCGTCACCGCCGCGGCGGGCGCGGAGGCGGAGCAGGGCGTCGCGCGGATGCCCGTGAACCACGCCATCGAGGCGGGTGGCGGCGCCGGGTTCTTCAGCACCTACCTCGGCGATCCGGCGAAAGTCACCTGGACGAGTTACAAGGACGGCACGACCAGCTCCTTCGGGGGAGACCTGATGGTGGCCGGCGGCGACCTGTACGTCGACCACCAGTACAAGACCGTCGTCGACATGGCGACCGGGGCCCGCTACCGGCTGCCCGAGCACGACGCCCAGGCAGTGGGCATCGCCGGACCGTACGTCTTCACCACCCTCACCCTCGACACCACCGACGGCACCGGGTCTGGCCCCTTCCTCTCGGCCCACACCTCCCAGGGCACGCGCCGGATCACCGGACTGCCCGCCGGCGCCGAGGACTTCAAGGTCCGGCCCGGCACCGACGAGCACGGCGTCGTCACCTTCACGGGCGCCGACGGCGCCCGGTACCACGGTCTCGTGGACCTCGAAGCGGGGAAGGTCACCGAGACCTACCGGACCCCGGGCACCGGGGCGTTCGCCGTCTCGGACACCCGGGTCGCCTGGGTGGAGAACGACGCGGCCGGCACGGCCCAGGCGGTCGTCGTCACCCGGGGCACGACCGACCGGAGGACCGTCGCGCTCGGCCCGGCGAAGTCCCAGCCCGTGATCGGCCTGGTCGGCGACTGGCTCCTCGACGGCGTGGTCCCCCGGCTCGCGAAGGAGGCGACGCCCTACCCCGGCCTGCGCGCCCGGAGCCTCACCGCCGCCACCGCCGCGCCGGTCAAGCTGCTCGACCGCTTCGAGGAGCTGGTCCCGGACACCAGCGGCGGCATGCTGGCCGGCGGCGGCCGGCTCGGGACCGGCGACGGCGCCTACCGCGTCACCGCGGGGGCGGACGGCAAGCCCGTCGCCACCTTCGTCGCGGCCAGCGGCTCGCCGACGGAGACCGCCGAGATGAAGCCCGCCCGGGTGCCCGCCGGCACGGTGAACCTGGACGACGCTTCGACCGTCTCGTTCGACTGGTACCTGAACAACTGGGACACGAAGGTCACGGTGCAGCTGCGGCACGTCCGCACCGGCAGGACCTACGACTGGGTTATGGACGGCTACGACGAGGCCGGCGGCTGGGACAGCTACTACGGCGAGGGTTTCCCCTTCGGCCCGGCGTGGTCGGGAACGCTCGGCAACGCGAACAGGTTCGGCGAACCCAACACCCGCATGGCCTACAACGGCGCGTACACCTGGGAAATGACCGCCGAGCCGTGGACCGGCGTCGGCCCGGCCCTGAAGAGGTCCGGCTCCTTCACCGTGACCCGCTCGGCGAAGCCCCACGACTTCGACGACGACGGCGCCCCCGACCTGCTGGCCCGGGACGCCTCCGGCGTCCTCTGGTCGGACACCGGCTTCCGCAACAGCCGGTACAGCAACGAGGTCGACGTGCCGAAGACCCGGATCGGCGGCGGCTGGCAGATCTACGACCGGATCGAGGCCACCGGCGACCTCGCCGGCTCCGCCCACGCGGACATCGTCGCCCGCGACAAGGCCGGTGTCCTCTGGCTCTACCAGGGCAACGGGCTCGGCGGGTTCGCCGGCCGCGTCCAGGTCGGCGGCGGCTGGCAGACCTACGACAAGCTCACCGGCGGTTCCGACTTCACCGGCGACGGCCGCCCCGACCTCCTCGCCGCCGACAAGACCGGCGTCCTGTGGCTCTACAAGGCCACCGGCAGCACCACCAAGCCCTTCGAGACCCGCAAGCGGATCGGCTCCGGCTGGGGCGTCTACAACCAGATCACCGCCCCCGGCAACATCGCGGGCGCGGGCGCGGGAGACCTCCTCGCCCGCGACAAGGACGGCGTCCTCTGGATGTACCTCGGCAAGGGCGACGGCACCTTCACCAAGCGCAGTCTCATCGGCGGCGGCTTCGGCCGCTACGGCGAGCTCGTCGGCTCCGGGGACTACGACGGCGACGGCAGGAACGACCTCCTCGCCTACGAGTCCGCCACCAAGAGGACGTACTACTTCTCCGGCACGGGCGGGCGCGACGTCCCGTTCCGCCTGGCCCGCGTCAGCACGACGCTCTACGCGTCGGGCTCGCACGACCTGTTCGGCTGAGCGCAGTCCCCTCCCCCTGAAAGGGCGACGCACGTGAACCAGCGCCACTCCCACCGCCGGCTCTGCGCCGCGGTGCTCGTCCTGTCCACCGCGACGGCCGGGACGGGGACCCTCGTCACGGCCCCGGCCGCGCGTGCCGCCGCCCCGGCCCCGGTACCCGCCCCGGCCCCGGCCCCGGCCCCGGCCTCCGAGGCGGCGGCGCTGCCCTCCACCGCCGAGGTCCTCAGCTCCGGTGCCACCGGCTGCCTGACCTCCCGCACGGACGTCAGGGGCAGGACGTTCCTGGAGTGGCGCGGGTTCGCCGACGGCTCGGTCACCCCGCTGTCCGGCGGGACCGTGGCGTACGACAGCGGTTCGGACCACGCCGTGGTGAGCGACGGCGGCGGCACCCTGGTGACCGTGCGGGACATGCGGCCCGGCGCCACCTGGGCCGCGTCGTTCGACCTCGCGCGGGAGTTCGCGCCCGGCGCCACGCTGACCGGGGCCGTCGGCGCCCACCTGTACGTCACCGTGCCGACGGGCGACGGCTTCCGGGAGCTGTACGAGCTGTACCTGCCCCCCGAGGCGGGTGCCACGGCGCGGAAGACGAAGCTGACCTCCCGCGCCCGCGGTCTCGGCTACCGGGTGGTGGCCTCGTCCGGCGACAAGGCGCTGGTCATGGGCGTGAACCAGACGACCGGGAACCCGGGCTCGTGGACGTACTGGCGGGCGACGGCGACCGTCGGCGCCGACGCGGCCGTCGACGGGCCGGGCGCGACGGAGCTGACGGGCGGCGGCTGGTGGCCGGAGCGCGTGACGGGGGCGTACACGGCCGACCACCAGGCATGGACCTGGGGCGGCCCGGACGGCTTCGAGCTCGTCGTGGCGTCGGCCGGCGGCGAGCGGAGGATCCCGGTCGGGAACACCCTGGGCACCCCGCACCTCGCGGGGATCCTCGGGCAGCACCTCGCCTACGGCGCGCTGTGGGACGTCCACATGCCGCCGGACGAGCGGTTCCCGCTCCACGGGCGGGACCTCACCGCCCCGGACAGCGCGCCGTACACGCTCCTGGAGGACTTCACCAGCGTGGCGCACGCGCCCGACGGCAGCCTGCTGGTGCGCGGCACCTCCACGGAGACCGACGGCCTGTTCCGGGTCTCGGCGGGCGCGGGCACCGGGCGTCCGGTCGTCTCGCTGGTGGCGGACACGGGCCGGGACCTGAGCGTGCGGATCCTGAAGGCGGACGTCCCGTCCTCGATCGACCTGCAGAGCCCGGGCGGGCCGAGCCGGATGGCGTGGACCCTCAACCGTGCCGGGGTCTTCTTCGACCTGACGCTCGTGCACACCGCCACCGGCGCCAGGCTCCGGACCCAACTGCCCCACAGCGGGGCCTCGCCCTCGGATCCGTACGTCTTCGAGTGGGACGGCCTCCTGGACGGGGCGAGCGCCCCGAACGGCGCCTACACGTGGGAGGTCTCGATCAGGCCGTTCGACGGCGTCGGCACCCCGGCGACCGCCTCGGGCGGCTTCGAGGTCCACCGGGAGCGCAACCCGCACGACTTCGACGACAACGGCTCGACGGACCTCCTCGCCCGGGACGCCGCGGGCGTGCTGTGGCGGGACGACCTCCTCGACCAGCCGGTGGACGGCACGTTCGAGGCGGCCCGGCGGACGAAGGTGGGCGGCGGGTGGAACACGTACCGGCGGATCGAGGCGGTCGGGAACATCGCGGGCGCCGCCCACGGCGACCTGGTGGGGGTCGACGGGGCCGGGGTGCTGTGGCACTACCTCGGCAAGGGCGACGGCACCTTCACCGCCCGCCGCAAGGTCGGCGGCGGCTGGCAGGTCTACGACAAGATCACCGGCGGCTCGGACCTGAACGGCGACGGCCGCCCGGACCTCCTCGCCACGGACAGGTCCGGCGTGTCGTGGTTCTACGCGGCGACCGGCTCCGTCGCCAGGCCCTTCGAGTCCCGCCGGAAGGTCGGCGGCGGCTGGCAGGTCCACAACCAGATCACCGCCGTCGGGAACATCGCGGGCACCGCCGCCGGCGACCTCGTCGCCCGCGACACGGCCGGCGTCCTCTGGCTCTACCAGGGCAACGGCCGCGGCGGCTTCGCCGGACGCGTCCGCGTCGGCGGCGGCTGGCAGGTCTACTCGCACCTCGTCGGCGCGGGCGACGTCGACAACGACGGCCGCCCCGACCTCGTCGCCCACGGCGGGAACGGCACCGTCCTGTACGGGACCACCGGCTCCGCCACCCACCCCTTCGGCCGTCTGGCCGCCGAGCTGTACCCGGGCGAGGGCACCGCGTTCGACCGGGTCCTCTGACTCCCGTCCGTACAACCATCCCCTCGTCCCAGGGGTCTTGCGGACGGCACTTCCGAAAGCCCCAGGAGGAATCCGTGACTCCCGCACGCCCGGCCTGACGGGCGACCGACTCCGACCCACTCGCGGGCCCCGCGTCCCCTGCCGCGCCCGCACCGTTCCGTTCACCTGGAGGGAATCGCGTGTCCAGCGTCCGTACCACCCGACTGCGGCCGACCGCCGCCGTGCTCACCGCGGCGGCGGTCACCGGCACCCTGCTGGTCGCCCCGGCGGCCTTCGCCGCACCCGCCGCGCCCGTGACCGGGCTCCATGCGGCCGCCACCCGGGACGTCGCCCCCTTCCCGAAGGGCGGCACGCTCGTCAGCGCCGGGAGGACCGGCTTCCTCGCGAAGGCGGGCACGACCGCGGCGCCGTACTTCTGGACGACGTACGACGGCACCGTCACCGCGCTGCCCGGCGCCCTGTACTTCGGCGCCGACGGGACCGACACGGTCGTGCAGGACTCGGGCGACGGCACCTACACCCTGCGGACCATGGGGTCGGACGCCTCTCCCGTCGTCGTCACCACGCCCGGCCGGCTCGTCGGCGTCGTGGACACGACGCTCGTGATGCAGGACGCGCAGGGGATCCACCTGGTGGACAAGGCGGGGGACCGGGTCGTCCGCCGCACGGTGACCGGCCTGCCGGGCGGCGACACGCACCTGCGCAGCACCGCGCCGGGGGCGCTGACGGTGTCGACGAACAACGGCACGGACCGCCTCTCCCTGGTGGACACCGCCACGGCGTCGGTGGTCAAGACCGTCACGGCCCGCAACAGCGTCCTGGGCTTCGAGAGCGTCGCCGGGTCGCCGACGCACCTCACCTGGTACGACTACACGCCGGCGGACGACGGCGGGTCGTTCCACCTCTTCGACCGCGCGACCGGCCGCACCCAGGTCCTGGACCACCTGGGCGGAGGCCAGTCGGTGGTCCTCTCGGAGGACTGGCTGGCGATCGGGGGCGTCGGCGGCGGACCGCTCGGGCAGGTGGGCTGGCCGCTCGTGCTCCGCTCCCTGTCCGACGGCCGGGAGACGGAGATCCTCGACCGCGTCGACGGCCTGCGGACCGGCGCCGACGGCGCGTTCCTCGTGCAGGGCGTCCTCGCGCGCGAGAAGGGCGTCTACCGGGTCACGGTCGGCGCGGACGGCGAGCCCGCCGCACAGCTCGTGGCGAGCGCCGGACGCCTCCCGGACCTCACCGTGACGTCGGAGGACGTGCCGAAGATCGTCGACTTCGACGACGCGGACGACCAGGTGTACCTGTCCTGGGACTTCAACCTGAGCGTGGCGCCCAGGCTCACGCTGACCCACACCGCCACCGGACGGCAGCGGACCCTCTCGTACGGCGTCTACTCCCCCGGGCCCACGTACCGCTTCATATGGAACGGCGACGGCCCGTTCGCCGGCACGGGCGACTACAGCGGCGAGTACACCTGGAAGATGACGGCCACCGAGACGGAGAACGTCGGCCCGGGCGTCGAGCGGACCGGCACCCTCACGCTCAACCGTCCCGTGACGGCCCGCGACTTCGACGCCAACGGCTTCCCGGACGTCCTCGCCCGCGACGCCGCCGGCGGGCTGTCCGCTTACGAGACCAAGCAGTTGGGCCACCCGTACGCGAACACGTTGTCCCCGACACCGCTGGGCACCGGCTGGAACACCTACACCCTGATGGCCTCGCCCTCGGACCGCACCCTCGTCGGACGGGACCGCGACGGGGTGCTGTGGCTGCACCGGAGCGAGAACCAGAAGCTGCTGCCCCGCACGAAGGTCGGCGGCGGCTGGCAGGTCTACAACAAGATCACCGGCGGCTCCGACCTGAACGGCGACGGACGCGGCGACCTCCTCGCCGCCGACACCTCCGGCGTCCTGTGGCTCTACGCCTCCACCGGCGACACCGCCCGGCCCTTCAAGCCCCGCGTGCGGGTCGGCGGCGGCTGGCAGGCCTACAACCTCCTCACCGCCCCGGGAAACGTCGCCGGGGCCACCGGCGGCGACCTGCTCGCCCGCGACAAGGACGGCGTCCTCTGGCTCTACCTCGGCAAGGGCGACGGCACCTTCACCGCCCGCCGGAAGATCGGCGGCGGCTGGCAGCAGTTCACCCACCTCGCCCCCTTCGGGGACGGGAACGCGGAGGGGAGCGAGGACGGCCGGGTCGACCTGTTCGCCATCGGACCCGGCGGCTCCCGGTTCTACCTGACCACCGGCTCGACGAGCCGGCCCTACGGGACCCCGAAGATCCTGCCCCACCGGTCCGGCGCCACCTTCACGACCGTGTTCTGAGGCGTCGCACCGACCCTTCGCACCCCATGAGGACGGTCCGGCCTCCCGAGGACCCGGACCCCTACCGGCGCGGGACGGTCGCCCAGACCGTCTTGCCGACCGCGCGGTCCCTGACGCCCCAGGCGGACGCGAGGGTGGCCACGAGCAGCAGCCCGTAGCCGCCCTCGTCGGGCTCCCCGGACGGCAACGGCCGGCGCTCGCCGCGCGCGTCCGACAGCTCGACCCGCACCTGACCGCCCTCCCGCTCCATCCGCAGCTCGAAGTCCCGCCCCGGCACCCGCCCGTGCTGCACCGCGTTGTTCGCCAGCTCCGCCACGACGAGCTCCGCCGCCTCCGCCGCCGACCCCGCCACCCCCCACGTCCGCAGCTGGTGCGCCGCCAGCAGACGGGCCAGGCGCGCGCCCCGGGGCGTGGGCGTCAGACGGAGCGCGAACTCCGGCGCGTACTCACTTGTTGGAGTGGTGATTTCGGGCTTCATGGCTCCGAGAATGGAGCCCGCGACCTACGCTGAACAGCAGCGACGCCACGACGCTGGGTAACTGTACGGGTACGCCAAGAGGGCGGTACGGATGTCGGGGAACAACGCGGAGCGGCCGGAGAAGCCCTCCGAAGCAGACGGCACGGCGCACTTGTTCAAGGCGCTGGGGAAAATCATCAAGGTGCTGCGGCAGAACGCGGGCCTGAGCCAGGCGGCGCTCGCCTCGATCACCCATTGCAGCGAGGACCTGGTCTCCGCGATCGAGCGCGGCGTACGGACCCCGCAGCCGGAGTTCCTGCTGCTGGCGGACGACGCGCTGGGGGGTACGGGTGTCCTGACGGCGGCGATCGAGGACACGGAGAAGGCGATCTCGCGGGCGCGGGTGCGACATCCGGACTGGTTCCAGAGCTTCGCGAAGGAGGAGGCGCGGGCGCTGGCGGCGCACTACTACGAGGTGCAGGCGGTGCCGGGCATCCTTCAGACACCCGCGTACGCACGCTCGCTCTTCGAGCACCGCCGTCCCATGCTGGACGAGGAGACGATCGAGAAGCGGGTCGCTGGCCGCATCTCGCGGCAGGCACTCTTCGAGCGCTGGCCCGCGCCGACGCTCACCTTTGTACTGGAGGCGGCAGTCTTGCTACGCCCCTTCGGCGGACGGGAGATCCACCGCGAGCAGCTTCGGCGCATCTTCGAGGTGGGCCAGCGCCGGACCGTGGAACTCCAGATCCTGTCACTGGACAGGGACGAGCACCCTTATCTGGACGGCGCCTTCACCCTGCTGACTCCGCCAGGGCGGCGGGAGGTGGCGTACACCGAGATCTACGGGCACGCGCGGCTCATCACCGACCCGGAAGAGGTTCGCCAGCACTCCGAGCGTTATGGAATCCTGCGCTCACAGGCACTCACCAAGCGGGAGTCCCTGACCTGGATCGAGAAACTTCTGGGAGAGCGATGAGCACCGCGGATCTGGCCTGGTTCAAGAGCAGCTACAGCGGCCCTGAAGGCGGCAACTGCATCGAGGTCGCCTACGACTGGCGCAAGTCCAGCTACAGCAGCAGCGAAGGCGGCAACTGCGTAGAGGTAGCCGCCCATCCCACCACCGTCCACGTCCGTGACTCCAAGGTCCCCCACGGCCCCCGGCTCGCCGTCGCCCCGGCGGCCTGGGCCGCGTTCGTCGGGGTCGCCTCGCGGGCGTAGCGCCGTCGCCCTTCCGCAGAGCCCCCTGCCCCTCGGCGAGTTCAAGGGGCCGTGGCAGAGCTCGCATGACGGATGGTCAAGCCGTAGGGCCCGCCCGGATGTCCGGGCGGGCCCTTGGCCGTGAGGGTCGGGGTGGTGCGAGGGTCAGCGTCCGAGCAGGGGGACGTCGATCTCGCCCAGGTGGTAGGCGCGGACGGCCTGCACCAGTTCCTCGACGGAGAGCTGGCCGTCGCCGTCGGCGTCGATCTGGGCGAACGCCTCCAGCGGGTTGATGTCGTGGACGCCGATGGCGTCGAGCCAGGACTTGAACTCGGCGGGGTTGACCTGGCCGTCGCCGTCCACGTCGATCAGCTTGACGATGGCCTGGATGGTCGGCGTGACGACCCGGCCGAAGCCCGCGCCGCCGTTCTCCAGGATGTGCTCCTCGGCGATGTGGTTGAACTGCTCGGGGGTCAGGGCGCCGGTCCGCTCGTCGATGCCGGCCTTGTCGGCGAAGAAGCCCCACATGCCGAGGTAGGCGTCGATCAGCGCGCGGGCGGCCGGGGCGCCGGGGGCCTCGCTGAAGGCCCGGAGGATGCGCCGGGCCTCGGCGTCCCAGTCGGCACGGTCGATCTGGCCGTCGCCGTTGACGTCCCAGAGGTCGAAACGCTTCTGGACACGGTCGAGCTGAACGGAAGTGGTCACTGCACTGCCTCCATCTGTGAGAACTACGTAGGGTGACTCTAGCGTCACTCAACGTTGCCTCGGGGAAATCGGCTCCTGGAGGCGCTCGACCGGGGTCGTCCAGTCGAGCGTTTTTGCGGGTTCCGTCGTCGGGTTCGGCGGCGACGGCACCGAGGCGCTCCCGGCCGCGCCGGGTCAGGTCGGCGCCTTTCGGGACGTACCGGCGCGGCAGGCCGTTCGTGTTCCCGTTCGCACCACGCCGCCAGGGGCCGGAGGGATCGCAGAAGTGGACGGGCGCGCCCGCGGCCGGGGAGAACCGGCCGCGCGGGCCCCCCGGAGCCCTGGCCGGCACCCCTCGGCCAGCAGGCGGGCCGTGATCCCCCGTTCCCGGGGCGCGGCCGTCGAGCCCCGGCTCGGGCGCGTACGGCCGTTCCCGGGATCCCGGTTGCGGCGTGCCCCCCCGGCCGATCACGGACGGGCCGCGGTCCGGCTCGGCGGCGACGCCGGCCTTCTCCCGCAGCCGGTCGGCAACGCGCCCGCACCCGTGACCGCGGCCCCTTCACGAAACCTTCAACCACAGCCGCGTAACAACGCCTTGACGGCAATTCAGATGGTCATCGCACTGGGCTACCCTGTGGCCCATGCAGGGGGAATTGGAAAACGACTCTAGTTTGGCCGGCAGCGGAGCGATCCCGCTCGAAGCGGAGGATCCGCGACGCATCGGCGCCTTCCGCCTGCTCGGGGTGCTCGGCTCCGGCGGGATGGGACGCGTCTACCTGGGCGCGGTCCCGGGGACGTACGCGGCCGTGAAGCGGGTGCTGCCGTCGCTCGCGGAGGACAAGGACTTCCTCAGCCACTTCGGGCACGAGCTGGACAACCTGGCGCGGCTGCCCGGCGGGGCCAGCACGAAGCTGCTGGCGAGCGACCGGCTGGCGAAGCCGCCGTGGTTCGCGACGGAGTTCATCCCCGGGGTGACGCTCAACGACGCGCTGCGGCTCAACAACGGGCCGCTGCCCGTGGACGCGCTGTGGCGGCTGCTGCGGGAGGCGGCGGCGGGGCTGCGGACGGTGCACGCGGCGGAGATGGTGCACCGGGACCTGAAGCCGTCGAACGTGATGCTGACCGGGGACGGGCTCTCGCTCATCGACTTCGGGGTGGCGCGGGCGGCGGACCAGAGCCGGCTGACGAAGACCGGCATGATCATCGGGACGCCGGCGTACATGGCGCCCGAACAGGCCGTCGCGGACAAGGTGCTGACCGGGGCTGCCGACGTCTTCGCCCTCGGCAGTCTCGTCCTGTACGCGGCCAACGGGCGGCCGCCGTTCGGGGACGGGTCCGGACACGACCTGCTCTACCGGGTGGTGCACGGAGAGCCGGACTTCGGGCGGCTCACCGAGGCCGACCCGGACCTCGCGGACCTCGTCCGGACGTGTCTCGCCAAGGACCCCGGGGACCGGCCGACCGCCACCGAACTCGTCGGGCACGCGGACGCGCGCGCGGCGGGGGTCGCGTGGCCGGAGGCGGTGGCGGCGCGGATCGCCGAGCGGGTCGCCTTCGCGGCCGGGGCGCCGACGGCCGAGGCACTGGCCGAGCTGGAGGCCGCCGACCCCTCGAAGGACGTGGACACGGCGCCGCTGACCCCGCAGACGCCGGTGACCGACCCCGCGTACGTGCTCGCCGGGAAGCCGCCGGGCGGCGGGGACCGCAAGCGGCGGAACCGGCTCGTCATGATGGCCGTGCCCGTCGTGATCACCACCGGTACGACGCTGACGCTGACCCTGGGCCCGTACGAGCTCGGCCAGGCGGGCGCGGAGAACCGGCCCTCCTCCTCGCCCACCGTCGTGATCACCCCGTCGGCGCAGCAGCCGTCCTCGGCCGTGCCCGGGGCGAAGCCGTCCGCCTCCGTGCGGCCGTCCGGGTCCGCGTCCGCCTCGGCGTCCGCGACCTCCGTCCCGCCCGGGACCCCGCCGCCGGGCGCGCCGCAGCCGCCCGCGGACGGCGGCGGGGCCGTCTCCGGCGGCGGCTCGTCCACCGGCGGAGGGGGCGGCACGTCGACCTCCGGCGGGTCCTCCGGCGGGTCTTCCGGAGGCTCGTCCGGCGGTTCGTCCGGCGGGTCCTCCGGGGGCTCTTCCGGCACGGCCTCGGGGGGCTCCTCGGGGGGCTCCTCCGGAGGCACCACCACCCAGCCGACCACCTCCGCCCCGCGCCCCACCACGGCCGCGCCGAAGCCGACGCCGAAGCCCACCTCGGGCGGGGGCGGGTCGGGACCCTCGGGGACGTACGCGCTGGAGAACGGGACGAGCGGGAACTGCCTGACGGAGTACAAGCAGCCGTACGGCGTCACCACGATCAACTCCATGGCGTGCGGCAGCCAACCGGAGAGCGCCGGCTACTCGTGGACCTACCGGGCCAACGCGAACGGCTCCTTCCGGCTGGTCAGCAGGAAGTCCGGCCAGTGCCTCCAGCCGAGCAGCGGCATCGCCGCCACGGTCGCCGCCTGCACCGGAGCCGCCACCCAGTCCTGGAAGATCGCGTCCTCCACGTCCGCCGGCCGCGTGTTCAAGAACGTGGGCAGCGGCGACTGCCTGACGTCGAACCCCGGCGGCGTGGTCCTCTTCGCCTGCGGCGGTTCTTTCAGTAGCGGTCAGTACTGGCGGAATATCGGCGCTCTCTGAGGGTCCCGGGGGGCGCGCGGCCACCGGCGCCCCCCGGGCCCGCCGGGAGCCCCCGGACGGGCACGGGAGGGTGCCGGACGGGCACGGGAAGGCCGCCGGACGGCTCCGGACGGCCCAAGGGCGACCCCCGGCGCGAAGCGCCCTCCCGCACGCTCGGCCGCTGGGGCGGTCGCGGCGACGCCCCACGAGCGTTGCCGCATTTGTCCGGATCGCACTGTTACGTTCCTCCTCGCGCGCCGCCTCCCGCGGCCTCGGCGTCCTCGGTTCCGGCCGCCGGGCGCGGTGACGGCGTGAACGCGCACCCCTCTCACGAACAGCACCGAGGAGCGTTCGTAGTGATCAGATCCGTACCGCTGAGGCGTCACGCCGGCGCCGCCGTGCTGGCCGCTTCGCTCGCCGGGGCGTTCACCCTCCAGGCGGCGCCGGCCCAGGCACTGGCCGCGGCCGCGCCGCTGTGCTCGACGCCGAGCGCGCTGGACGGCAGCCGCTTCGAGATCGACACCAACGCCAACCTGGTCGTCAACGGCGCCGCGGCCACCTGCGTCGACTGGCTCACCGGCGGCACCAACAGCGCGCTGAGGATCACGCCCAAGCGCGACCGGCCGAGCGGGTCCAACGACAACTCGTTCGGTCAGGGCTCGTCCGAGAACGACCCGAACCCGACGATCGTCAGCGGGTCGATCCCGCCGAACAAGAGCGACCTGCTGTCCTACGGCGTCTACACCGAGGACACCACGACGCCGAAGTTCCTCGAACTGTTCTGGCAGCGGGTGAACAGCCCGCAGGGCACCACGAACATGGACTTCGAGCTGAACCAGAAGTTCTGCAACCCGATGGCCATGCCGTCGAACTGCGCGAACAACGGGTCGGTCGAGACCGCCACCCCGGTCCGCACCCAGGGCGACAAGCTCATCACCTACGACCTCTCCCGGGGCGGCACCGTCCCGACCATCTCCATCCGCGAGTGGACCGGCGCGGTCTGGGGCCCCGCGGACGTCATCAGCGACGGGGCGAGCCCGGACGCGCTCGGCTCGGTGAACACCTCGCTCATCCCCGCCAACCAGGCCGGCGGCACCATCGCCAACGGCGGTCTCGGCGCGCTGGACCCGTTCACCTTCGGTGAGGCCGCGATCTCCTTCGACGCGATCTTCCCGACCGGCAGCGACTGCCGCACCTTCGGTTCGGCGTACGTGAAGAGCCGCTCCTCGGACTCCTTCAACTCCGAGCTGAAGGACTTCATCGACCCCCAGCGGATCAACCTCACCAACTGCACGTCGCTCATCACCACCGCGACGCCCAGCGTGACGATCGGCGACCCGATCCACGACACCGCCACCCTGGGCGGCGGCATCAGCCCGACCGGGACGATCACCTTCCGTCTCTACGGCAACGACCAGTGCAGCGGCACCCCCCTGTTCACCAGCCCCGTCAACGTGAACGGCAACGGGAACTACAACTCCGCGCAGTACGTCCCGACCGCGGTGGGCACCTACTACTGGACCGCGCAGTACAGCGGCGACGCGAACAACTCCGGGTCCATCACCGCCTGCGGCGACCCGAACGAGTCCTCCGTGGTCACCAAGACCCAGCCGGCGATCACCACGGACCTCTCCGCCGACGAGGTCGTGATCGGGGGCTCGGTCTTCGACTCGGCGACCCTGACCGGCGCGACCGCCGACGCGGGCGGCACGGTCACCTACACCGCGTACTCCGACATGGCCTGTACGCAGAACCCCCGGGCCGCCGGCACGAACCTCCCGGTCGTGAACGGCGTGGTGCCGAACTCCAGCTCGCTGGACTTCAACGCCATCGGCACCTTCTGGTGGCAGGTCAGCTACTCCGGCGACGCCAAGAACCAGGCCGCGATCAGCGACTGCCAGACCGAGCCGCTGCGGGTCGTCAAGGCGGGCTCGCAGATCTCGACCGCCCAGTACACCTACCCGCAGGACAGCACCCACGTCACCGCCACGTCCGGCGGCCAGCCGACGGGCAACGTCACCTTCCGCCTCTTCGGCCCCAACGACACCACCTGCTCCAACCCGGTCTTCACCCAGACGGTCGCGCTGAGCGCCACCGGCCGGGCCTCGACCGACAACACCACCTTCCGGGTGGACTCCGCCAACTCCGGCCAGTACCACTGGACGGTCGTGTACGGCGGTGACACCAGCCACGACGGCGTCACCAGCCAGTGCGGTGTGGAGCACTCCACCATCACGATCACGGACAACTAGTCCCGGGCCGGAGGGCGGGCGGTGAAGACAGGCACCGCGACACCATCCTCCCCCGTCCTGAAGGCGACCTCCAGCTCCATGTCCACCCGGAGGTCGCCTTCCGGCACGTCCACGACCTCCGTCATCATGCGCGGCCCCTCCGCCAGGTCGACGACGGCCGCCACGTAGGGCACCCGGTCGCCGAAGGGCGGGAGGTCGTTGCGGTGGACGACGGACCAGGTGTAGAGCCTGGCGCGGCCGCTCGCCGGCTCCCAGTCGACGTCCTCGCTCCAGCAGTGCGGGCAGAACTCGCGGGGATAGTGGTGGGGGCGGGCGCAGGCCCGGCAGCGGCGGAGCAGCAGCCGGCCTTCGGCGGCGGCGTCCCAGTAGGCGCGGGTGAAGGCGTCGATGTCGGGGGTGGCCGTCACGAGAAGAGTCCGATCGCGGCGTCGAGGGACCAGGTCTGCCAGGACATGGCGAAGAGGGCGACGAGCGAGATCAGCGCCATCATCGCGTTCTGCCCCTGCTCGGCCCAGTCGTGGATCATGAGGACGAGGTAGAGGAGGTTGAGGAGGAGGCCGCCGACCAGCGCGATCGGGGTGAGGAAGCCGCTGATCAGGCCGAGTCCGAGGGCGAGCTCGGCGTAGACGACGACGTACGCCATGAGCCGGGGGCGCGGGGCGACGATCGCGTCGAAGCCCTTCCCGACCTGCGGCCACCGGTGCTTGCCGGCGACGTCCGCCGCCCAGGCTATTCCGGTGCCGCGCTCGAACCAGCCCTTCCTGTCCTTGTGGCGCCAGCTCTCCAGCCACCACAGGCCGAGGCCGATGCGGAGGACGGCGAGCCATTCGGCGCCGGTGAGCCAGACGGTCTGCATGGGTGATCCTCCTCGGCGGACCCCGGAGATCTGACGGTACGTCAGTTCAGCGCAGCGCCCCCGCCCTCCGCAAGGGGTCGGGGCGCGTGACCGTTTCGCAACCGAAATCCCTTCTCGACCGAGACCCACTGCGTGTACGCGTCATTACGCTCAGCAGTCATGGTCACCACCACCCCCCAAGAACCGGTGTACGTCATCGGCGCCGGCCCCGGCGGGCTCGCGGTCGCCGCCACCCTGCGCGCCCGCGGCGTCCGCGCCGTGGTCCTGGAGAAGTCCGGGACCGTCGGCACCTCCTGGCGCGGCCACTACGACCGGCTGCGGCTGCACACCACCCGGCGCCTCTCCGGCCTGCCCGGGCTGCGGATCCCCCGCGCGTACGGCCGCTGGGTCGCCCGCGCCGACGTGGTCCGCTACCTGGAGGCGTACGCCGAGAAGCACGAGCTGGACGTGGTCACGGGCGTCAAGGTGCACCGGATCGAGCCCGCCGGGGACGGCAGCGGGACCTGGGTGCTGCACGCGACCGGCGGACGGCGGCTGACCGGCCGGGCCGTGGTCGTCGCCACCGGCTTCAACCACACGCCGGCCGTGCCGGGATGGCCGGGCCTCGACACCTACGAGGGCGACCTGATCCACGCCCGCGAGTACCGGAACCCGGAGCCGTACACGGGGAAGGACGTGCTCGTGGTCGGCGTCGGCAACACCGGCGCCGAGATCGCCGCCGACCTCGCCGAGGGCGGCGCCGCCCGGGTCCGCCTCGCGGTCCGCACCGCCCCGCACATCGTGCGCCGCACCACCGCGGGCTGGCCCGCGCAGCGCACGGGCATCCTCGTCCGCCGCCTCCCGACCGGCCTGGTGGACCTCCTCGCCCGGAGCCTCGCCCGCATCGCCACCCCGGACCTGACGGCCCACGGCCTGCCCCGCCCCACCACCGGCCTCGCCAGCCGCGCCCGCGAGGGCGCCATCGCCGTCCAGGACGTCGGACTCGTCGACGCGGTCCGCACCGGGAAGGTCGAGGTCGTCGCCGCGGTCGAGGCCCTGGAGGGGAACGAGGTCGTCCTCGCCGACGGCACCCGCGTCACCCCGGACGCGGTCATCGCCGCCACCGGCTACCGCCGCGCCCTCGAACCCCTCGTCGGCCACCTCGACGTACTCGACGAGCGCGGCCGCCCCCTCGTGGCCGGCCCCCGCTGCGCCCGCCGGGCGCCGGGACTCTACTTCACCGGTTTCACCAACCCCCTCAGCGGAATGCTGAGGGAACTGGCCCGGGACGCGGAGCGGATCGCGCGGCGGATAGCCCGCACGAAGCCGAAGAAGAGGTAGCCGGGCAGGAGAATCCGCCCCCGCGGCCCCGCCCCTCCCGGCGGGGCCTTCGCGCTTCCTCCGCACCGCCCCATTCCTGACTGAGCGTCAGTTCTGTAATCTGACTATGCGTCAGGTCACTTGTCCGGGACGCGTCCTGCACGGAAGGGCGGAGCGGAACGATGCTTGGATCGACTCACGGCACCTTCACCACCGGTCTGCGCGCCCGCGTGGACGCCTGCGGGGAGTCCCCCCGCACCGCCGTCCACGGGCGCGCCGCCGCACCCGGCGACCGGGACGTCAGCGGACGGGAGCTGTACGCCGAGGTCCCCGACCTCGACCGCTTCTTCCGGCCCCGGTCCGTCGCGGTCGTCGGCGCCTCCGACACCGAGGGACGGCCCAACACCGGCATCACCCGGCAGCTGCTCGCCTGGGCCGAGCGGGTCGGCGCGGAGCTCGTACCCGTGCACCCGACCCGTACCACCGTCTTCGGCCTCGACTGCGTGCGCTCCGTCAGGGACCTCGCGGACCCCGTCGACCTCGCCGTCCTCCTCGTCGCCGACCCGCTGCCCGTCATCGAGGAGCTGGGCGAGGCCAAGGTGCGGTTCGCCGTCGCCTTCGCCTCCGGCTTCGCCGAGACCGGCGCCACCGGGGCCGCCGCCCAGGAACGGCTCGCCGAAGCCGTGCGCCGCACCGGCGTCCGGCTCCTCGGCCCCAACACCAACCTCAACGCCTTCGAACGCTTCCGCGACGACCTCGACGGCCCCGCCGTCGCCCTCATCACCCAGTCCGGGCACCAGGGCCGCCCCGTCTTCACCCTCCAGGAGCTGGGCGTCCGGCTCTCCCACTGGGCGCCGACCGGCAACGAGGCCGACCTGGAGACCGCCGACTTCCTCTCGTACTTCGCCTCCCTGCCGGAGGTCGGCGCCATCGCCGCGTACGTGGAGGGGCTCAAGGACGGGCGCGCCTTCCTCCTCGCCGCCGACCACGCCGCCCGCGAGGGCGTGCCCGTGGTCGCCGTGAAGGTCGGCAGGACCGAGACCGGCGCCCGCACCGCCGCCTCCCACACCGGCAAACTGACCGGCGCGGACCGGGTCGTGGACGCGGCGATGCGGCAGTTCGGGGTGATCCGGGTCGACGGACTCGACCAGCTCCAGGACACCGCGACGCTCCTCGCCCGCGCCCGCAGGCCGCTCGCCGAAGGCGTCGTCGTCTACTCCATCTCCGGCGGCACCGGCGCCCACTTCGCCGACCTCGCGACGGCCGCCGGGCTCACCCTGCCCACCCTCCCGCGGGCGAAGCAGGACGAGCTGCACCAGTGGATCCCGGAGTACCTCGGCGTCGCCAACCCCGTCGACAACGGCGGCCACCCCGTGGGCGACTGGCGCGGCCGGAAGATCATCGACGCGATCCTCGCCGACCCGTCCGTCGGGGTCCTCATCTGTCCCATCACCGGCCCCTTCCCGCCCATGAGCGACAAGCTCGCCCAGGACCTGGTGGAGGCGGCCGAGGCCACCGACAAGCTGGTGTGCGTGGTGTGGGGCTCGCCCCTCGGCACGGAGGACGCCTACCGCACCACCCTCCTCGGCTCCTCCCGCGTCGCCACCTTCCGCACCTTCGCCAACTGCATCGGCGCCGTGAAGGCCTACCTCGACCACCACCGCTTCACCGCCGACTACCGCTCCCCCTTCGACGAGGCCCCCCGCACCCCCTCCCCGTCCTTCCGCAAGGCCCAGGCCCTGATGCGGCCCGGGCAGCGGCTCAGCGAGCACGCGGCCAAGCAGCTGCTGCGCGCGTACGGCATCCGCGTCCCGCGCGAGCAGCTGGTGACGAGCGCAGCGGCGGCCGTCCGGGCCGCCGGCCTCGTCGGCTACCCGGTGGTGATGAAGGCCTCCGGCGCGCAGCTCGCCCACAAGACGGAGCTCGGCCTGGTCAAGGTCGGCCTGACCTCGGCGAGCCAGGTCCGCGACGCCTACCGCGACCTCACCGACATCGCCCGCTACGAGGAGATCGACCTCGACGGCGTCCTCGTCTGCCAGATGGTGGGCAAGGGCGTCGAGATGGTCGTCGGGGTCACCCGCGACGAGCTGTTCGGCCCGACCGTCACGGTCGGCCTCGGCGGGGTCCTGGTCGAGGTCCTGAACGACACGGCCGTCCGCGTCCCGCCCTTCGGCGAGCGCGAGGCCCGCTCGATGCTGGACGAACTGCGCGGCCGGGCCCTCCTCGACGGCGTGCGCGGCGCGCCGCCGGCCGACATCGACGCGCTCGTCGAGGTCGTGCTCCGGGTCCAGCGGATGGCCCTCGAACTCGACGGCGACCTCGCCGAACTGGACATCAACCCGCTGATGGTGCTGCCGCGCGGCCAGGGCGCGGTGGCCCTCGACGCACTGGCCGTCTGCCGATAGGAGCCCCCGTGTCATCGGACGTACTGCACACCGTCGAGAACGGCGTCTCGTGGATCACCCTCAACCGCCCCGAGGCGATGAACGCGGTGACGTGGGACCAGCGGGAGCGCGTCGTCTCCCTGCTCGCCGACGCCTCCGCCGACCCGGCCGTACGGGCCGTCGTCCTCACCGCCACCGGACGCGGCTTCTGCGCGGGCGCCGACCTGCGCGGCTCCCCGCAGGCCTCCGGGGAGCGGGTGGCCGGGGACGTGTCCCGCATGATCCGGCAGGGCGCGCAGCGGTTCGTCGCCGCCGTCATGGACTGCGAGAAGCCGGTGATCGCGGCGGTGAACGGCACGGCGGCCGGGATCGGGGCCCACCTCGCCCTCGCCTGCGACCTCGTCATCGCCGCCGAGTCCGCCCGCTTCGTCGAGGTCTTCGCCCGCCGGGGCCTCGTCCCCGACGGCGGCGGCGCCTACCTGCTGCCGAGACTGGTCGGCCCCCAGCGCGCGAAGGAGCTGATGTTCTTCGGCGACGCGCTGCCGGCGGCGGAGGCCCGGGCCATGGGCCTCGTCAACCGCGTCGTCCCGGCCGAGGAGCTGACGAAGACGGCCCGCGCGTGGGCCGAACGCCTCGCCCAGGGCCCCACCCGCGCCCTCGCCCTCACGAAACAGCTGGTCAACGCCTCCCTCGACACCGACCGGGCGACCGCCTTCGCGGCGGAGGCCACCGCCCAGGAACTCAACATGACCACCCGCGACGCGCAGGAGGGCGTGGCGAGCTTCGTGGAGCGCCGTGAGGCCCGGTACGAGGGCCGATAACGGGTCGGCAGCCGTTCCACCCGGCTCGTAGGGTGTGGCTCACACCTGTCACACCGCTCCGGGGGGAACGGCACCCGTGCCCAACTTCGCGCGCTCGCGCACCAGATCAAGACACCCGCACCCGAGACCCACCAGCACCACCAGCCTCACGAGAAACCTCCTGCTCGTCCCCGCCCTGCTGGCGGCCCTCGTGGCCCCGCTCCTGACGACGGGCACGGCACTGGCGGAGACGACACCGGCGCCGACGCCGACACCGACGGCACTGGCGGAAACGGCACCGACGCCGACACCGACACCACGGCCGACGACAGCCGCCCCGACACCGGACCCGACGCCCACGCCGGACCCGTCCCCGACGCCCACCGCGCCGGACCCGACCTCCGAGCCGGGCACCGAGCCGTGCCCCGCGCTGCCGCTCGCGCCGCTGGGCGAGCCGGGCGAGGAGATCCGGTACGTCACCGTCGCGGCCGAGGGCACCGCCTGCTTCTCGGTCACCGTCGAACGGCCCGGCACCCACCGCATCCTCCTCGGCGGCGACGACCGGACCTACCCCTCGCTGTACGCGGGTGAGCAGAAGGTCGCGTGCGAGGACTGGGTGTACAAGGACGCCTGGTGCGACCTGGCCGCCGGCGCGTACACCCTCAGGCTGGTCAACACCCACTGGCAGCCCGTCCGGAACCGCGTCGCCCTCGTCCCGCTGATGGCCGGAGCGAAAGGCCCCTGCCCGGCCGTCCCCGGCACCGCGTACGACACCGCGCCGGTGACCCGCACGCTCGCCGGCGGGCCCGGCGTCGTCTGCCACACGTTCACCGCCGCCCCGGGCGATCGGATCACCCGGGAGATGACCGGCGCCGAATCCGTCTGGATCTCCGACGCGACCGGCAAGCGCCTCTGCGTGGGGTACAACCCGGACGGCAGCGAGGGCTGCGTCCTGCCCGAGGGCACCGGCGGCTACCGCGTCCAGGGAGTCGTCGCCGCCGAGTACGGCCTCACCGTGCGACGCCTGTCCGACCCGGCGGGCTGCGCCGAGGTCACCGCCGCCGCCTACGGCACGGTGCCGGACCGGTCGGGCCCCGCGACCGGCTGCAAGACCTTCACGCCCACGGTGACCGGGCTCTACGACATCCGGTCCGTCGGCGAGTCCGGCACCGCGGACGACGTCTCGCTGTACCTCCGCGACGGCACGTACGCGTGCCGGAACAAGGACAGCCGGTGCGTGCTCACCGCGGGCACGACGTACACCGCGCTCACCGCCGACGCCCTCCTGGTCCTCGGCCGCGCCTCCACCGCCGGCTGCGTCGACGGCATCGCGCTCGGCACCGCGTACCAGGGCCGGGCCGCCGGTCCCGGCGCGGTCGACTGCCTGAACCTGCCCGTGCCACAGGGCGCGCACCTCGCGCTCCTGTCGGACGGCGAGGCCGAGTTCGCCGTCCTCGACTCGGCCGGTGCCGCGCAGTGCTCCGACGTCAACGCCCTGTGGGACGGGAGCTGCGTGCTCGGCGGCACCGCGCCGTACCGGGCGGTCGTCACCGGAGGCGACGACGGCTACCGCCTCGTGGCGCACCGCACCGACACGCCCTCCGCCTGCCGGACCTTCGTCGCCGGCGACCTCGGCCCGCGGCCGACCCGGATGAGCGTGAAGACCGGCGGCGGCGTGTTCGCCGACTGCCTGACGATCCCGGCGGACGCCCACGCGGCGCGGGAGCTCTTCCAGGTCGAGAAGGTCTCCGGGGAGCCGAGTGCCGAGATCGTCGTCGTCGACGCGGCCGGCACCCGGATCTGCGAACTCCGCTCCTACTACGGCACCTTCTCGACCTGCGCGCTGACCCCGGGCCTCGCCCACACGGTCCTCGTCCGGGGCGACGACGTCCCGGGCGAGCTCGCCCTGACCCGCCGGGACGTCACCGCCACCGCGCGGGGCTGCGTCGCCACCCCGGCCGTCGCCGTGGGAGGCCCGTCCACCGGCGGTGTCCCGGCCGCCCCGGGCACCTTCCTCTGCCACCGGGTCACGACGTCCGCCGCGGGGGACACCCTCCACCTGAACGTGCGGGACGCGCTGGGCGGCGTCCGGATGCTCGCCTACGACGCCACCGGCCGGGGGGTCTGCGACTACTGGGGCGCGGGCTGCGCCGTCACCGGCTCCGCGTCCTACCAGGTGCTGGTCCAGGTCCCGGTGGACGGCACCGCACCGGCCTCGTACCGGCTCGACGCCCTGCGCGTCGGCACGCCCACCGGGCCCGCGCCGGAGTGCGTGAAGGTGCCGAACATCAGCTACGGCTCCGGCCCGCTGACCGGCACCCTCAGCGAGCAGCGCAGCGCGCTGTGCGCCGTGCTGCCGACCGCCTCCGGTGACCGGGTCGCTCCGGTGTTCACGCCTTCGGGGAGCTTCGAGCAGTCGCCGAGCCCCTGGCTGTACGACCAGGCGACCTGGAAGGACACCTGCCGCGGCCTGATCGGCGAGGACGGTGAGCGGTACGAGTGCGGGCTGCCGTACGCCTCTCCGAAGGCCGCCCGGCCCACCACCCTGGTGATCGGGCTGCCCGAGAAGCCCGTCGGGGCCACGACGGCGGTGAGCGCCGTCGTCCGGTGCGACCAGTCCCCCTGCGGCCTCGACCGGCAGGAGATCAAGACGGTCGGACCGGCCACGCTCGGCCAGGGCAGGATCTCGATGACCGTCACCGGTTCCGCGCTGGAGGACTCCGCCCGGGTCGTCGTCACGGACGGCACCTTCCGGGCCGAGTCCACCACCCTGTCCATGGCGCCGGACCGGCGCAGCATGACGGTGGGCCTGGACCTGACGCGCGCGCCGCTCGGCCCGCTGAACCTGAGCGTGTACGCGTTCGGCCGGCAGCTCATGCAGCCGTCGGTCACCGTCGTCCCCGCGCTCCGCAACACCGCCGCCGCGTCGGTCTCCGGGACGGCCGTGGTCGGCGGGAAGGTGACGGCGCGGACGGGGTCCTGGTCACTGCCGGTGGACTCGTTCGCGTACGAGTGGCGGGCGGACGGGGTCGCCGTCGCGGGCGCCACCGCCGCCTCGTACACGATCCCCGCCTCGCTCCAGGGCAAGGCCCTGTCCGTGGCCGTGGTCGCGCGGAAGGAGGGGCACCCGACGCTGACGTCGTCCAGTGCGGCGGTGACCGTGCGGGGCGTCACGCCGGTGGCGACGAAGGCGCCCTCGCTGTCCGGCACGGCCCGGGTGCGGGGGACGCTCGTCGTGAACCGGGGCACGTGGACGGAGGTGCCGACCTCGTTCACGTACCAGTGGTACGCGGACGGGCGGGCGATCGGCGGTGCGACGCGGTCCGCGTTCACGCTCGCCCAGGCCCAGCGCGGGCAGAGGATCACCGTCCAGGTGGCGGCCCACCGGGCCGGACACCCGACCGGCTACGCGTGGACGGCGGCCACCGCGCCGGTCACCTCGCTGACCGCGCGGTAGCCGGTACGAGAGGGCGGCGGCCGTCGTCCCCCGGGTCTTCCCATCTGACACAGTGTCAGTTTCAATGCTGGACATGATGGGACACGCGGGGATGGCGGCCACGGCCGTCCGACACCTGAGAGCGGCCGGGGCGCCCACGGCCGTCGAACCCCTCCCCCGGCCCGCCCTGCGGGCCGTGCGGGAGGACGAACGGGCGCCGGTGGACCCGGCGGAGTTCCGCCGGGTGCTGGGCCACTTCGCGAGCGGGG
This sequence comes from Streptomyces sp. NPDC056503, assembly GCF_042794995.1. Classification (NCBI taxonomy): domain Bacteria; kingdom Bacillati; phylum Actinomycetota; class Actinomycetes; order Kitasatosporales; family Streptomycetaceae; genus Streptomyces; species Streptomyces sp. NPDC056503. The sequence continues at coordinate 64,933 of NZ_JBHTST010000013.1, read as the reverse complement.
TCACCCTCGTCACCACGGCGGACGCGGCCGGCCCGACCGGCTTCGCCTGCCAGTCCTTCGCGTCGCTGTCGCTGGACCCGCCCCTGGTCGCCTTCATGGTCGCCCGGACCTCGACGACCTGGCCGCGCATCGCCGCCGCCGGGACCTTCTGCGTCAACGTCCTCGGTGCCGGCCAGGGCGCCCTCTGCCGCGCCTTCGCGGTCAGCGGCGCCGACAAGTTCGCGGGCGTGGAGTGGTCCCCCGCACCCGTCACCGGCGCGCCCCGCCTGGCCGGCGTCCCCGCCTGGATCGACTGCGCGGTCACCGCCGTCCACGCGGGCGGCGACCACCTGATCGTGGTGGGCCGGGTGCGGGCGCTGGGGGCGGAGGAGGACGGCGAACCCCTGCTGTTCCACCGGGGGAGGTTCGGACGGTTCGCGGACTGACGCGGGCCCGGCGGGGCGTCGGCCCCCGGGGGGCGTCATGCTCCCGCCGGCTCCAGGAGCCGCGCCTGGGGGCGGCGGATGACGAGGGCCATGAGGGCCGCCGCCGCGCACAGCGCGCCGGAGGCGTACCAGACGATGTCGTAGGAGCCGAAGACGTCACGGGCCACGCCGCCGGCGAAGGCGACGACCGCGGCGCCCACCTGGTGCGAGGCGAGGACCCAGCCGAAGACGATCGCGGAGTCCTCGCCGTAGTGCTCCCGGCAGAGGGCGATGGTGGGCGGGACGGTCGCCACCCAGTCCAGGCCGTAGAAGACGATGAAGAAGAGCATCGGCGGGTGCACCGAGGGCGCCAGCAGCATGGGGAGGAAGAGGAGGGAGACGCCGCGCAGGGCGTAGTAGACCGCCAGCAGACGGCGGGCCTCGAAGCGGTCGGTGAACCAGCCGGAGGCGATCGTGCCGACGACGTCGAAGACGCCGATGACGGCGAGGAGTCCCGCGGCGGCCGTGACCGGCATCCCGTGGTCGTGCGCGGCGGGCACGAAGTGGGTCTTCACCAGGCCGTTCGTGGAGGCTCCGCAGATCGCGAAGGTGCCGGCGAGGAGCCAGAAGGGGCCGGTCCGGGCCGCCTTGGCCAGGACCGTCACCGCGCGGCGGGCCGCGCCCGTGACGGGGGCGGGCTTCGCGGCGTACTCGCCGCCGTACGGGGCCAGGCCCACGTCCGCCGGATGGTCGCGGAGCAGCAGCCAGACGAAGGGGACCACGGCGAGCGCGGAGAGGGCGACGGTCACGGCGGCCGGGCGCCAGCCGTGGTGCTCGACCAGCCAGGACAGGAGCGGCAGGAAGACCAGCTGGCCGGAGGCGCCGGCGGCCGTCAGGATGCCGGTGACCAGGCCCCGGCGGGCGGTGAACCAGCGGTTGGTGACGGTCGCGGCGAAGGCGAGGGCCATGGAGCCGCTGCCCAGGCCCACGAGGACGCCCCAGTAGAGGACCAGCTGCCAGGCGGCCGTCATCCAGACGGTCAGCAGGGAGCCGAGCGCGATCACCGACAGGGCCACGGCGACGACCCTGCGGATGCCGAAGCGGTCCATGAGCGCCGCGGCGAAGGGGGCGGTGAGGCCGTAGAGCGCGAGGTTGACGGAGACCGCGAAGCCGATCGTGCCGCGCGACCAGTCGAACTCGGTGTGGAGCGGCTCGATGAGCAGACCCGGGAGCGAGGCGAAGGCGGCCGCGCCGATGATCGTGACGAAGGTGACCGCGGCGACGGACCAGGCACGGTGGAAGCGGGGCGTGCGGGCGGTGGGGGTCGGGGTCGGGGCGGAGGAGCGGTGCTCCGTTGTCTGGGCCATGCCATAGAGGATTCCGGCCACGGCCCGCCCCCACCATTGGCCCGGCTGTCATGTTTCCAAAGGATCGGGCCACACCGCCCTACGACAGCCGCGGCAGGTTCCTGATCGGCCGGACCGCCAGCAGAGCCGCCACCACCAGGACCGCGATCCCCGCACCCGTGAGCAGCACCGCCTCCGGGCCGACCACCCCCGCGACCGGTCCGGACAGCGCGCGCCCGACACCCATCATCAGCAGGGATCCGGCCACGTCGTAGGCGTGCATCCGGTTCAGGGCCTCCTGCGGGACGTGCGTCTGGACGGCCGTGGACCACATGACGAGCCAGTACGCGAAGGCCGTGCCCGCCACGAACTGCCCGGCCGCCAGCGCCGGGACCGGGGCGCCGAGGCCGAGGAGCGCCAGGTTCACCGGGAGCCCGAGGAGCGCGACGGCGCCGGAGGCGAGGGGGCGGCGGGGCCGGATGCGCAGCGCGAGCAGGCCGCCGAGCGCGCTGCCCGCGCCGTTGACCGCCATCAGCGCGCCGTACACCGCCGAGCCGTGCCCGCCGGTGACCAGACTCGCGGTGAGCGGCACCATCGGGCCGGCGACCGTCAGCCCGTACACCGTCCAGATGGAGATGACCCCCCACAGCCAGCTCCGCGAGCGGAACTCACGCCATCCGAGGGCGAGTTCGGAACCGAACGAGCCGCGCTCGCGCCCGCCGGCCGCCATCGGCGGGATCCGCATCAGCAGGAAGCAGCCGGCGCTGACGGCGAAGGTCGCGGCGTTGGCGGCGAAGGCCGCGCCCGCGTTCCAGACCGCGACGAGGAGACCCGCCAGCGCCGGGCCCGCCATCGTCATCAGCGCCTCCGCCACCCGCAGCACCGCGTTGGCCCGCTGCACGTCGGGCGCGATCCGGGGGATCGTCGAGGCGACGCCCGGCTGGAAGAGCGCGGCACCGACGCCGGCGACGACGGAGAGTCCGTACACGGCCCACAGCGGCGGGCTGCCGACCGCGAAGGCCACGGCGAGCAGCGCGGCGCCGGGCAGTCGCAGCAAGTCGGCGGTGATCATCATGCGGCGGGCCGTGAAGCGGTCGGCGAGGACGCCGCCGAAGAGGACGAAGACGGCGAAGGCGGCCGTCCACAGCCCGAGCGCGTAGCCGACGGAGGAGCCGGGCCGGCCGGCCCCGAGGAGTCCGGCGGCGAAGGCGACGGGGACCATCCCCTCGCCGAGGACGGCGGCGGCCCTGGCCGTGAAGAAGAGCCGGAAGTTACGGTTCCAGAGTGCGGGCGGCACGACGGGCAGGGGAATCAGCGCGTCGGCCTCGGGCTTGTACGTGTTGTCCGTCACGGGCAGCCAGTCGTACCACCGAGTGGTCTGGACCACCACTGATTTTACCGAGGGGGAGCCTGTGGGAACGAGCATGCACGCGCACGCGGGGGAAGCCGCCGTGGGCGCGGAGACGGCGGAAGCCTCCGTGGGCGCGAGCGCGGGAGAGTCCGCCGGAGCGCGCGCCGGGGACTCCGCGCCGCGGCGGCCGCACCGCGTCGTCGTCCTCGCCCTGCCCGGGCTCCTCCCCTTCGAGCTGGGCATCCCCCACCGGATCTTCGGCCGCGCCAAGGACCCCGAGGGGCGGCCCCTGTACGAGATCCTGACGTGCGCGGTGACCGCCGGGCCGGTGCAGACCGACGCCGACTTCGCCGTCCACGTGGAGCACGGCCCGGAGGCGCTGGCCACGGCCGACACGGTCGTCGTCCCCGCCTCGTACGAGCTGGGCCCCGTCTACGACGAGGGCAGGCTCACCCCCGCGCTGGCCGCCGCCCTCGCCCACATCAGGCCCGGCACCCGGCTCGTCGCGATCTGCACGGGCGGCTACGTCCTCGCCGCCGCCGGCTACCTCGACGGGCGCCCCGCCACCACCCACTGGGCCTCGGCCGACCACTTCCAGCGGCTCTTCCCGACCGTACGGGTCGACGCCGACGTCCTCTTCGTCGACGACGGCGACGTCCTCACCTCGGCGGGCGTGGCCGCCGGCCTCGACCTCTGCCTGCACATCGTCCGCCGCGACCACGGCACCGCGATCGCCAACGACGTGGCCCGCCGCACGGTCGTCCCCCCGCACCGGGACGGCGGCCAGGCGCAGTACATCGCCCGCCCCGTCCCCGACACGGGCACCCAGACCACGACCGCCGCCCGCGCCTGGGCGCTCGCCCACCTCCACGAGCCGATCCAGCTCCGCGACCTCGCCGAGCGGGAGGCGACGAGCGTCCGCACCTTCACCCGCCGCTTCCGCGACGAGGTCGGCATCAGCCCCGGCCAGTGGCTCACCCAGCAGCGGATCGAGCGGGCCCGTCACCTCCTGGAGACCAGCGACCTGCCCGTCGACCGCGTCGCCCAGGACTCCGGCTTCGGCACCGCCCAGTCCCTGCGGGTCCACCTCATGACCGCGATCGGCGTCACCCCGACCGCCTACCGGCGCACCTTCCGCCTGGGCTTCCCGACGGGGTGATCGGCGTCGTCGTCGTCGAGCTCCGGGTCCGGGTCCACGGTGCCGCCGTCGTCCTCCTCGGCGGCGACGGACTCGATCCGCCAGGCGACCGCGCCGGCCGCCCCGCCCACCGCCGTGATCGCGAGCGGCAGTTCCGCCGGGGCGCTCTGGACCCGGCGGCTCACCGCCACCCCGTCGCACGGCACGCTCGCCGGAGCCTGGCCGCCGACCACGACCCGCACCGCCCCCGTACCGGCACAGGCCACGATGACGTGGTACGCCTCCCCCGCCACCGGCTGCGAGCGGATGTGCACGCCCTCGGCGGTGAGCTCCTGGGCCCCGGACTCGGCGAACTCCGCCTCCTCCAGCGAGATCGCGTCGACCGCCGCCACGGCACGCTCCTCCTCCCGCTCCCGCTGCGACGGCTCACTCGCGCCCGTGCCCCCGCCCGTGCCCGCCGACGTCCGGTCCGGCACCGGCTCCTCCACCTCGACCGGCGGCTCCGCCGCCCCGCCGCACCCCGCCACGAGCAGGGAGACGAGCGCCAGCGACACGGCCACACCCCACGGCCTGCGGAATCCCATCACTTCGCCCCTCACTTCACGGGAGCCTCTGCGCCCTCCGTCTCCAGACGCGGCGCCTCGCTCTCCCGGTTCCGTACGAGGCTCCGCTCGCCGAGGGCCGCGACGGCGACGAGCAGCAGGGTCAGACCCACACCGCACAGGATCGCCGTCGACGGGGCGACCACCCTCAGCAGCCCGCCCGCCAGGGTGCCGCTCGCCGCGTAACCGGCGCCGACGGCCGCGTACATGAGCGAGTACCCGGCGGCCAGCGCCGACGGCGGCAGCACCCGCCGCAGCGCCAGGTTCCGGGTGAGCATGGCCGGCGCCTGGAGCAGACCGGCCGCCGCGAGGGCGACGCCGATGGCGAGGGCCCCCGGCAGCAGCGCCACCGCCGCCACCCCGGCGGTCACCCCGAGGACGAGCAGGAGCGACTGCGCCGGGAGCGGCCCGGGCCAGTGGGAGCGGAGCCCGTACAGGAAGGATCCGGCGACCGATCCGAGGGAGAAACCGGCGAGCAGGGGACCCGCCCAGCCGATGCCGATCGCGCGCTGTTCCAGCAGGGCGGGCAGGATCAGCTCGGCGAGCGCGAGGAGGGTCAGCGAGGCGGCCCCGAGCACGTACACCGGCCAGGCCGCGAGCAGCGCCCGCCGCGCCGCCCGGTCCTTCGGCTGCGCCTCCGCCGCCCATCCGGCGGGCAGCAGCCACAGCCCGGCGAGCCCGCACGCCATCAGCGCGGCCTGGAGGAGCAGCGGCGCGGCCGGCGCGGCACCGAGCGCGAGCCAGGTCGTCAGCGCGGGCGCGGCCGCCCAGATCCCGAAGGTCAGCATGGACTCCAGGCTCAGCGCCTGGGTCACCGACCGCTCCGGCACCATGCCGGTGAGCAGCGCCCGCAGCCCGGCCGAGACGGCGACCGGTCCGGCCCCGGCCAGGAACGCCAGCACCCCCAGGACGGCGGGGTGGGCGCCCGGCACGAGCCCGAGCCCCGCGAACCCGGCCGCCCCCACCGCCAGCCCGCCCGCCATCTGCGGCCGCGCCCGCTCGGCCCGCATCCGCAGCCCCAGCACCGGCGCGGAGACGATCTCCCCGATCACGTACACGGCCGCGAGCACCGCCCCGAGGCTGTACCCGCCCGGCCTCTCCCGCACCAGGAACACCAGCGCCAGCGGCGCCATGGCGACGGGCATCCGGGCGGCCGTGGTGACGGCGCACCAGACGAGGACGGGGCGGGTGAGGAGCGCGCGGTACGACATGCGCATGACCGTACTGGGGGTCCGGGCACCCGCACGGAAGAATCCGGCGCCGGAAGGCCCGGCCGGGACCGGAAGGCCCGACCGAGACCGGAAGGCCCGGCCGGGACCGGAAGGACGGGCCCGCGCCGGAAGGACGGGCCCGCGTCAGAAGACCAGCACGCCCCGCGCGACCTTCCCCGCCTCCGCGTCCTCCCGCGCCCGGTCGAACTCCTCCACCGGGTAGGAGGCGGTGACCAGTTCGTCGAGGAGGAGCGCGCCGGTGCGGTACAGCTCGGCGTAGAGCGGGATGTCCTTCTGCGGGCGGGAGGAGCCGTACCGGCAGCCGAGGATCGACTTGTCGAGGAACATCGCGGCCGGCGGGAAGCTCGCCTCCGCCTTCGGCGCGGTCATCCCGAGGAGGACCGCCTGCCCGTGCCGGTCGAGGAGGTCGATCGCGGTCCGCACGAGCCCGGTGTGGCCGACGCACTCGAAGACGTGGTCGGCGCCGGTCGGCAGCACGTCCCGCACGCCGTCCGCCGAGGGCAGGAAGTGGGTGGCCCCGAAGAGCCGGGCCGTCTCCTCCTTGGCCGGGTTCGTGTCCACGGCGACGATCGTGAGCGCGCCCGCGATCCGGGCGCCCTGGAGGACGTTGAGCCCGATGCCGCCGGTGCCGATGACGACGACCGTGTCGCCGCGGGACACCCTCGCCCGGTTCAGTACGGCTCCGACGCCGGTGAGCACGCCGCAGCCCAGCAGGGCGGCGGAGGCGAACGGCACGTCGTCCGGGATCTTCACGGCCTGCACGGCCCTGACGACGGTCCGCTCCGCGAAGGAGGAGTTCGAGGCGAACTGGAAGAGCGGCTTCCCCCGCCGTGAGAACGGCTGCCCCGGCATCCCGATCGCCTTCCGGCACATCGTGGGACGGCCCGCGTCGCAGTCGGCGCAGGCACCGCAGTTCGCGAGCGTGGACAGGGCGACGTGGTCCCCGACGCGGACGTGCGCGACGCCCTCCCCCACGCCCTCGACGACCCCGGCGCCCTCGTGTCCGAGCACGACGGGCGGCGGGAACGGAATGGTCCCGTCGATGACGGACAGGTCGCTGTGGCAGAGCCCGGCGGCGCGCACGCCGACCAGCACCTCGCCCGGACCGGGATCCCGCACCTCCAGATCCCCGACGACCTCGACGTGCTTCCCGTCGAACACCACACCCCGCACGACCCCTCCTCTCCGGGACGCCCCGCGCCCCACGCGTAGAAGCTCTCCACCGCCCCCGGGGGCGGCGCCGTCACTGGTTCGGGCGGGTTCCCTCGGCGGCCGCGCGCGCCATCTCCTCCAGGCGGGCCAGCATCGGCATGGGGTCGACGCCCACCGTCCCGGGCAGGAAGTCCGCGATGCGCTCCGGCGTCCACGCGCCCCCCTCCGCGTACCCGGCGCGCAGCTCGCGGGGCTGCGCCCAGACCGCGATCTTGGGCCCGGCGATCGTGTAGACCTGCCCGGTGACGGAGTCCTCGCGGGCACGGTCGCTGAGGAGGTAGACGACGAGCGCCGCGACGTCCTCCGGCGAGCCGATCTCCTTCAGCTCCATCGGCACGTTCGCGGACATCCGGGTCCGGGCCACGGGCGCGACCGCGTTCGCGGTGACGCCGTACTTGTGGAGGCCGAGCGCCGCGCTGCGCACCAGCGAGATGATCCCGCCCTTCGCCGCCGAGTAGTTGGCCTGCGCCACGGACCCCTGGTGGTTGCCGCTGGTGAAGCCGATCAGGGCCCCCGAGCCCTGTTTCCGCATGACCGCCGAAGCCGCGCGGAAGACGGTGAAGGTGCCCTTGAGGTGGGTGGCGACCACCGGGTCCCACTCCTCCTCCGACATGTTGAAGAGCATCCGCTCGCGCAGGATGCCCGCCACGCACACGACCCCGTCGATCCGCCCGTACTCCGCCAGCGCCGTGTCGACGACCCGCCGGCCGCCCGCCATCGTCGAGATGTCGTCGGCGACGGCGACGGCCGCGCCGCCCGCCGCCTCGATCTCCTTCACGACCTCGGCCGCGATCTCGGACGTCGGCTCCCCGCCCTCGATGGAGACGCCGTAGTCGTTGACGACGACCTTCGCCCCCTCGGCGGCGCACGCGAGGGCGACCGCGCGGCCGATGCCCCGCCCCGCTCCGGTCACGGCGACGACCTTGCCCGCCAAGAAGTTCCCCATCTCCGGCCCCTTCCCGCAGTTTCTGACGGTCCGTTAGATTCTATGGGTCGTCAGATACCGGAAAACAAGACCCCGGAGGCCCCGATGTCCCTCCCCGCCGCTTTCCACGAGATCGCCAAGCGTGTGAACAACTGGGGCCGTTGGGGCCGGGACGACGAGATCGGGACCCTGAACCTGATCTCCGGCGAGGTGGTCCGCGAGGCCGCCGCCACCGTCCGCACCGGCCTCCGGGTCCCGCTCGCCGTCGACCTCAGGCAGGACGGCGTGCAGACCGGGATGATCCCCGGCCGGGTCAATCCGCTCCACGTCATGGTCCAGGTCAACCAGGAGCTGTTCGGGCCCGGCACGGTCGCCACCAGCGACGACGCCGTGACCCTCGGCCTCCAGGCCGGCACCCACTGGGACGCCCTCACGCACGCCTCGCACTCGGGCCGGATCTACAACGGCCGCCCCGCCGACACCGTCACCCCGCACGGCCGCGCCGCCTTCAGCGGCATCCACACGGCCCGGCACGTCGTCAGCCGGGGGGTGCTGCTCGACGTGGCGGCGGCGAAGGGCGTGGACCGGCTGCCCGGCGACCACGCGGTGACCCCGGAGGACCTGGACGAGGCGGCGGAGTTCGGGCGGGTCACGGTGCGGGCCGGCGACATCGTCCTCGTACGGACCGGGCAGCTCCGGCTGTACCTGGCCGGGGACCGGCACGCGTACGCGTTCCCGTCCCCCGGGCTCTCGATCCGCACCCCCGAGTGGTTCCACGCCCGGGACGTCGCGGCCGTCGCCAACGACACGCTCACCTTCGAGATCTTCCCGCCGGAGATCGAGGACCTGTGGCTGGGCGTGCACGCGCTCGACCTGGTCGAGATGGGGATGCTCCAGGGCCAGAACTGGAATCTGGAGGAGTTGTCCACAGCCTGTGCACAAGAAGGGCGCTACGCCTTCCTGCTCTCCGCGATGCCGGAACCCTTCGTCGGCGGCACGGGCACACCAGTGGCCCCGGTCGCGATCCTCTGAACGGCCCTCGGTCCGCCGCCCGGGCGGCCCTTCCCGGCGGCCGGTCCGGGCGGCCCGTCCCGTCCGCACCTCCGGTACGGACGGGTCACGGGTGGCGGCGCGCCCGCGCGCGCCCCGAGCACGGCACGGACCGACGCCGCCACCCGGCCACGACCCGCACATGCCGAGGGCACACGGCCCTCGGCTCCCCTCGCCACGAATCGCTCACCCCCAGGGTGGGCAAAACGGAACGAACCGTCAACAGCGCACCCGTCCGGGTGAGCTGACGCCCTCCCCGGGCACGGCCGCCGCCTCGGGCGTGCGGTCGACCTCGCACCAGATGCTCTTCCCGGCCCCCTCGGGCTGCCAGCCCCACCGGTCGGCGAGGCCGTCCACCAGCTCAAGGCCGCGCCCGTTGGTGTCCTCGCCGGCGGCGTGCCGGGGCCGGGGCGGCCGGTCGCTGCTGTCGGCGACCTCGACCCGCACCCCGCCCTCCGCCGCGAAGAGCATCCGCAGCACGGCGGGACAGCCCGTGTGCACCACCGCGTTGGTCACGAGCTCGGAGATGAGCAGCACCAGCGTCTCCGCCAGCGGCTCGTCCTCCCCTATCCCGGAGCCGGCCAGCCGTTTCCGGGCCCACCTGCGCGCACGCCCCACCTCCGCCGGGTCCGGCCCGACCTCCAACTGAACCTGAAGCACCTGCACCGTTCACACCATCCGAACCGGCGGACACACCTTTACGGAACGTGATTCCCTTGCGGGACAGCATGGTTGACGTACAGTCACCGCAACAAGCGCTTCGGGCATATTCCAGCGCGAAGGAGTACGCGTGGTCCATACTGTGCGACGCACGCGGCGGGGAGTCGAACGCGGGGCGCGACCCGGCCTCACAAGCACTCGCATCCCACGGAGAGTACCGGAGCGGGACGCCGACTCCGGCCCGTGACGACCCCCCGAAGGACACAACCCGATATCGACATTCCGCCCACGGGCACCGGGATTCGAACACGCTCCGTCACCAGTTCGGGGCCGGCGGCCCGGCTCAGAGGGCCGCGGCCACCTCCTCCGCGGCGCGATCCCCCGGCAGCACCAGCGCGGCCCGCACCCACGCCCGCTTCAGGTGCAGATGGACGTCCGCCTCCCAGGTGAACCCCATCCCGCCGTGCACCTGGAGACAGTCCCGCGCGTTGGCGACGGCCGCCTCGTCGGCGAGCAGCTTCGCCCCGGCGGTCTCCACCGGATCCCCGGTGACGGCGGCGGCGTGCACGGCCGCCCGGGCCAGCTCGGTCCGCACGAGCATCCCCGCGCAGAGGTGCTTCACCGCCTGGAAGCCGCCGATGACCTGCCCGAACTGCTCCCGCTGCCGCGCGTGGGAGACGGCGGCGTCGGTGCACCAGGCGGCGGTCCCGACCTGCTCGGCCGCGGTGAGCAGCACCGTCGCGCACGCTGCCGTGCCCCCGGCGCCGGGCACCCGGTGCAGGGGCGTCAGCGGGTCGACCGACCGCACGGGTAGGGCGCCGCCGACAGGCCCGACGACGACGTCGGCGGCGTCCAGCCAGGGCACCAGCCCCTCGGCGGAGACCTCCGTGACGACCGCCGTCCCCTCGGCCGCCCCCGGGACGGAGCCGGCCGCCACGTGCGTGGCGACGAGCGGCCCGGGCAGCAGCGCCCGCCCCGCCTCCTCGAAGACCAGCACGGCCTCCGGCGGCCCGAGCCCCACGCCGCCCTCGTCCTCCGGCAGGCACAGCGCGAAGAAGCCGGCCTCGCCGAGCTCCTTCCACAGCCCCCGGTCGAGGGCTCCGCCGCCCCCGTCCACGGCCGCCCGCAGCGCCTCCCGCCCGAAGCGCCCGTCGAGCAGCTCCCGCACCCCGCGGACGAGATCCCTCTGGTCCTGGCTCAGTCGGAAGTCCACGGTCCGGCTCACCGTCCCTTCGGCAGGCCGAGGATCCGCTCGGCGACGATGTTGCGCTGGATCTGGCTGGTGCCGGCGGCGATCGTGTACGAGAGGGAGGAGAGCCGGTCGAGGTTCCACTCCCGGTCGAGGTCGAGCGCGTCCGGGCCCAGGACCTCCGCGGCGGTGTCGTACAGCTCCTGGCGCGCGTGCGAGTAGTGCAGCTTGAAGACGGAGCCGCCGACGCCGGGGACGCCGCCGGTGGCCTGCGCCTCGCTGACGTTCCGCTGGGTGAGCCGCCACAGGGCCCGGAAGCCGGCGGCGAGCCGGCCGAGGCGGCGGCGCAGCGCCGGGTCGTCCCAGCGGCCGTTCTCCCGTGCCGTACGGGCGAGTTCGCCGAGGAGGCGGCGGCAGGCGACGACCTCGCCGACGAAGGCGGTGCCGCGCTCGAAGGAGAGGGTCACCATGGTGACCCGCCAGCCGTCGTTCTCCTCGCCGACGCGGTTGCCGACCGGCACCCGCACCTCGTCGAGGAAGAGCTCGGCGAACTCGGCGGATCCGGCGAGGGTCCGCAGCGGCCGCACGGTGACGCCGGGCGCGTCCATGGGCAGCGCGAGCCAGCTGATCCCCCGGTGCCGGGGCGCCTCCGGATCGGTCCGCACGAGGAGTTCGCACCAGTCGGCGACCTCGGCGTGCGAGGTCCAGATCTTCTGCCCGGTGACGACGTACGCGTCCCCGTCCCGTACCGCCCTGGTCCGCAGCGAGGCCAGGTCGGAGCCGGCGTCGGGTTCGCTGAAGCCCTGGCACCAGACCTCGTCGCCGCGCAGCACCGGCTCCAGCCAGCGGGCGCGCTGGGCGGGCGTGCCCTCGGCGGCGATGGTGGGTCCGGCGTGGAGGAGGCCGACGAAGTTCGCGCCGACGTAGGGCGCGCCGGCCCGCTCGGTCTCCTCCAGGAAGATCAGCCGCTGGGTGGGCGAGGCGTCCCAGTGGACGTGCCCGTACCCGGCGTCGTACAGGCGCCGCTGCCAGCCGCAGTCGTATGCCCTGCGGCCCGGCCAGTCGAGCGGGTCGGGCCGGTCCGGCAGGGTGGGCAGCGCGGCGGCGAGCCACTCCCGCAGTCCGGCCCGGAACCCCTCCTCCTCGTCGGTGTAGGAGAGGTCCATCAGACGATGCCCAGGCCGAGCATGCGGATGGCGTTGCCGCGCATCAGCTTGTAGACCGTCTCGTCGTCGAGGCCCCGGACGTGGTCGAGGGCGACCTCCTTGGTGTGCGGGAAGGTCGAGTCGACGTGCGGGTAGTCGGTCTCGAAGGTGGCGTTGTCCTGGCCGACGACGTCGAGCGAGGCGATGCCGTGCTTGTCGCGGAAGAAGCAGCAGAAGATCTGCCGGTAGTAGTACGTGGACGGCGGCTCGGGGATCAGGTCGCGAACCCCGCCCCACGCGCGGTGCTCCTCCCACACGTCGTCGGCGCGTTCGAGGGCGTACGGGATCCACCCCATCTGGCCCTCGCTGTAGGCGAGCTTGAGGCGGGGGAACTTCACGAGGACCCCGGAGAAGAGGAAGTCCATCATCGAGGCCATCGCGTTGTTGAAGCTGAGGCTGGCCTGGACGGCGGGGGGCGCGTCGGGGGACGCGGCGGGCATCTGGCTGCTGGAGCCGATGTGCATGTTCACCACCGTCCCGGTCTCCTGGCAGACCGCGAAGAACGGGTCCCAGTAGCCGGAGTGGATCGACGGCAGTCCGAGGTGGGTGGGGATCTCGGAGAAGGTGACGGCCTTGACGCCCCGGGCCGCGTTCCGCCGGATCTCGGCGACGGCGAGGCCGATGTCCCAGAGCGGGATGATGCAGAGCGGGATCAGCCGCCCGCCGCTGTCCCCGCACCACTCCTCGACCATCCAGTCGTTGTACGCGCGCACGCACGCGAGGGCGACCTCCTTGTCGTGCGCCTCGGCGAAGGTCTGCCCGCAGAAGCGCGGGAAGGTCGGGAAGCAGAGCGACGCCTCGACGTGGTTCAGGTCCATGTCCGCGAGCCGCGCCTTGGGGTCCCAGCACCCGCGCCGCATCTCCTCGCGGGTGATCCCCTCCAGGGTCATGTCGTCCCGGTCGAAGCCGACGGCCGCGATGTTCCGCTTGTACGGGAACCTGAGGTCCTCGTAGATCCACCAGTCGGTGGGGGGCCCGTCCGGGTCCATCGTGATCTGGTACTTCCCCCCGACGTACGCGAGCTCGCCGATCCCGGCGGTGAGCGCCCTGGGCCCCCGGTCCCGGTACTTCGCGGGCAGCCAGGTGTCGAAGAGGTGGGCGGGCTCGATCACGTGGTCGTCGACGCTGATGATGCGGGGCAGTTCGGTCATGACCCCTCCAGTTATCTGATGGATCGTCAGATCCCGATGAGGTCAGGCTAACCCCGGGGGTCTGGACCGACAAGGACCGGCCCTCTACGCTCTCCGCACGAACTGACGCTCCGTCAGGAATGGAGGCTCCGGTGACCGCCACCGATACCGCACGGGCCCGGGCGCTGGGCGAGTCCCGCACCCTCTGGGAGCTCGTCGAACGCCGCGCCGCCCTCACCCCCGACCGGCCCGTGCTGCTCCAGGAGGACCGCGTCCTCACCTTCGGCGGGCTGAGGGAGCGCGCCGAGCGGTGCGCCGCGGGGCTGTACGCCAGGGGAGTACGGCCCGGCACCGTCGTCGCCTGGCAGCTGCCCACCCGGATCGAGACGGCGGTGCTGTCGTTCGCGCTCGCCCGGCTCGGAGCCGTGCAGACCCCCGTCATCCCCTTCTACCGGGACAAGGAGGTCGGCTTCGCGCTGCGCGAGTCCAAGGCCGAGTTCTTCGCCGTGCCGGGGGTCTGGCGCGGCTTCGACCACACGGAGATGGCCCGCCGGCTCGGCGCGCGCGGGACCTTCCGGGCGTACGCCCCCGAGGACCTCCCCGACGGCGACCCGGAGACCCTCCCCGCCCCGCCCTCCTCCGGCACCGACGTCCGCTGGATCTACTGGACGTCCGGCACCACCTCGGACCCCAAGGGTGTCCTGCACACGGACCGTTCGCTGCTCGCGGGCGGCTCCTGCCTCGCCCACGCCCTGCGCCTCACCGCCGAGGACGTCGGCTCGATGGCCTTCCCGTACGCGCACATCGCCGGGCCCGACTACACGGTGATGCTGCTGCTGTACGGCTTCCCCGCCGTGATGCTGGAGCAGTTCGCCCTGCCCGGGTCGCTGGCCGAGTACCGGCGGCACGGGGTCACCGTCGCCGGCGGCTCCACCGCCTTCTACTCGATGTTCCTCGCCGAGCAGCGCAAGAACCCCGGCGAGCCCGTCATCCCCACCCTGCGGCTGCTCGCCGGCGGCGGCGCGCCCAAGCCGCCCGAGGTCTACCACGCGGTGCGCGCGGAGCTGGGCTGCCAGCTCACCCACGGCTACGGCATGACCGAGGTCCCCATGATCACCATGGGCGACCCCGAGGACACCACCGAGAACCTCGCCACCACCGAGGGCCGGCCGCCCGCCGCCATGGAGATCCGCGTCACCGACGGCGGGGAGATACGGCTCCGCGGCGAGGCCGTCTGCCGCGGCTACCTCGACCCGGCGCAGACCGCCGCCGCCTTCGACGAGGACGGCTTCCTCGTCACCGGCGACGTGGGACACCTCACCCCGAGCGGCCACCTCGTCCTCACCGGACGCGTGAAGGACATCATCATCCGCAAGGGCGAGAACATCTCGGCCAAGGAGATCGAGGACCTGCTCCACACCCACCCGGCCGTCGGCGACGCCGCCGTCATCGGCCTCCCGGACCCCGACCGCGGCGAACGGGTCTGCGCGGTCGTCGAACAGCCCGAGGGCGCCGCGCCGCTGACCCTGGAGGGCGTGACGGCCTTCCTGCGCGCGGCCGGGCTCTCCGTCCACAAGCTGCCGGAACAGCTGGAGGTGGTGGACGCCCTGCCGCGCAACGAGACCCTGCGGAAGGTGCTGAAGTACCGCCTCAGGGAGCGGTTCGGGGCAGGGGGGCGATAGGCGGCGGGGGCATCGTCGGGCTCGTCACGGGCTCGGGGAACAGTTCGGGGGCCCGCCCGGCGACGGCGGCCGGCACGTCCTCGTAGACCTCGAAGAGACGGGTGACGCCGAGCGCGGAGAAGACCCGCGCGACATGCCCGTTCCCGTTCCCGTTCCCTTCGCCGCCGTCGTGCCCGCTTCCGTGCCCGTGCCCGCTTCCGTGCGCGTGCCCGTCTCCGTGCGCGTGCCCGTCCCAGGCCCCGGCCCCGGTCCGCTCGCCGGGGAGGACCAGCCGCAGCCGGCCGCCGCAGGAACGCAGCAGCCGGCGGGCGGCGACCAGCACGCCGACCCCGCTGGAGTCGCAGAACCGCACGCCGGACAGGTCGACGACCAGGTCGTGCCGGCCCGCGGCGACGGCGTCGTGGACCCGCCGCCGTATCAGTGGCGAGGTCACCAGGTCCAGCTCCCCGCGCAGGCGCAGCACCGTCCATCCACCGCGGTCGTCCTCGTCGGCCTCGATCGTCGTCACGGACGGGCGCCTGCCCCCGAGGGCCTGGCCGAAACCCCCCGAGCCGGGTATGACGCTTTCCTTACCATCCGCTCCTGCGTGAAAACCGCACTTGCGGCAAACAGGCGTGCGTTGTCGGCCCCTCGCACTAGTTTGGGGAAGAGGACAGGACAGGACGGGACAGGAACCGACAGCGAACGAGCGGGCGCGGGACGCGGAAGCGGAAGGTGGAGGGCTCGAATGGCGACGGACACACCACCGCGCTGGGACCGCAGGATGCAGCAGCGCCTCGCGCGCGGCGAGGCCGCCGCCCTCGGCGAGCTGTACGACCGCTACGCCTCCCTCGTGCACAGCCTCGCCCACCGGGTCCTCGACGACGACCAGGCGGCCGACCAGGTCACCCGGGAGGTCTTCGGCTACATCTGGGAGAACCCCGAGGCGTACGACCCCCGGCAGGGCAACCTGCGCTCCTGGGTGGCCGGGCTGACCCAGCGCACGGCCGTGCACCGGCTGCGGCAGACCGAGGCGACGGCGTACGCGGAGACCGGCGTCGGCTCCGCCGAGGAGCTGGAGGCCAAGGTGCGCCGGGCCGCCGTCGCGGCCCGCGCCGACTACATCGTCACCTCCATGCCGGCCCCGCTCCGCAAGGCGCTCGAACTGGCGTACTTCCAGCGGCGGGACTACCGCCAGACCGCCGCCGACCTCTCCATCAGCCACGAGGAGGCCAGACGCCGGCTGCGGCTCGGCCTCCAGCTCCTCTCCACCGCCAACACCCGTCCGCTGGACGGGCCGCCGGGCGGCTACGGACGGGCGCTGTGACGGGGGCGAACGGCGAGGGCGACGACCTCGCACGCGCCCCGTGGATACCGGCCCCGAGGGAGTCGGCGGACGACCACGCGAACCTGTCGGAACCCCTCGCCCTCTCCCACACCGTGCTCAAGTCCCTCCTCGGGGCCTGGGCGCTTTCGGCGTGTTCGGCCGGGGAGACGCGGGCGGTCGAGGACCACCTCACCGTGTGCGCGCCGTGCGCGGACGAGGCGCTGCGGCTGCGCGACGCGGTGAGCCTCCTCCACGAGGACCGGGACCTCGACCTCGACCCCCTCCTGCGGTCCCGGGTCCTGGAGAACTGCCTGGGCCGCCGCCCGGCCCGCATCCCGGTGCCCGCGTGGGCGACGCCGTACGACGCGGAGACCGCCCGGCTCGACGCGCTGCTGCGGGACATCGGCGAGTCGGAGTGGCACGCCCCGGTCCGGCTCAAGTGGTACGAGGACGACCGCCCCGTGCGGCGGAAGTCGACGGTCGCGGGGGTCATCGGCCATCTCCTCGCCGTCGACGGCCTGGTGTCCGGCGCGCTCGGCCTCGCCGACCCGCTCGGCGTGGACGTGCCGGAGCTGTCCCCGGCGCAGCGGACGGAAGCCTTCTGGGAGTCCCTCACCCGCCCGCCGAACCGCTCCCTCCGGGTCCCCTGGCGGGACCAGAGCCACACCCTGATCCGCACGGTGTCCTTCGCGGGCCGCGGGGTCTCGGACCTGACCGTCACCTACGGCGACTTCGCCCTCCCCATGAAGGACGCCCTGCTGGAACGGGCCTTCGAGTGCTGGCTCCACGCGGACGACATCGCGAACGCGGTGGCCTACCCGTACGACCCGCCGAGCGGCCCCCACCTCCACGGCATGATCGACCTGGCGGCCCGTCTCCTGCCCGCGGCGGTCGCCCACCGCCGCCGCGCGGGCCGCGCGGCACCGCCCCGCCACCTCGTGGCGGCGGGCGCGCCGGGCCGCTCGCTCCACCTGGAGGTGGAGGGCGCGGGCGGCGGTCACTGGTACATCGCGCTCGACTCCCCGGCGGCGCTCGGCTCCCCCGACCACACGGTCGCGCAGGTCGCCATGGACGGCGTCGAGTTCTGCCAGCTCGTGGCCGGCCGCATCTCCCCCGAAGAGGCCGCCGCCGGCCAGGACGGCGACCGGGAGGCCATCAAGGACGTCCTCTCGGCAGCGGCCTCCCTCAGCCACCTGTAAACCCCTGCGGCGGCGGGCCCGCGGGGCGGACCCGCGGCGCCCCCGACGGAGCCGCGGGGCGGCGCCGTGGATCGGGTCAGGTGAAGATGACGGTGCGGCGGCCGTTGGGGAGGATCCGGCGCTCGGCGTGCCACTTGACGGCCCGCGCCAGCGCCTGGCACTCCACGTCGCGACCGATCGCCACCAGCTGGTCGGGGGTCACCTCGTGCCCCACCCGCTCGACCTCCTGCTCGATGATCGGGCCCTCGTCGAGGTCCGCCGTCACGTAGTGCGCCGTCGCCCCGATGAGCTTCACGCCGCGCGCGTGCGCCTGGTGGTACGGCTTCGCGCCCTTGAAGCTCGGCAGGAAGGAGTGGTGGATGTTGATGATCCGCCCGGAGAGCTGCTTGCAGAGGTCGTCCGACAGCACCTGCATGTAGCGCGCGAGGACGACCAGCTCGACGTTCGACTCCTCGACGAGCGCCAGCAGCTCCGCCTCCGCCTCCGCCTTCGTCTCCTTCGTCACGGGAATGTGCCGGAAGGGGATGTCGTACGACGCGACGAGCTCCGC
The DNA here is from genome assembly GCF_042794995.1 of Streptomyces sp. NPDC056503. Classification (NCBI taxonomy): domain Bacteria; kingdom Bacillati; phylum Actinomycetota; class Actinomycetes; order Kitasatosporales; family Streptomycetaceae; genus Streptomyces; species Streptomyces sp. NPDC056503. The sequence continues at coordinate 46,752 of NZ_JBHTST010000013.1, read as the reverse complement.
GAAGTCCGTGTGGTTGGAGACGACCGCGACGATCTCGACCGGCAGCGCCCCGATGGACGACCGGAAGAGCAGGTCGTTGAGGCAGTGGCCGAACTTCGAGACCATCAGCACGACCCGCATGCGCTCCTCGGCGCGGTGGATCTGCCACTCCATCTGGAAGGAGTCGCCCACGGCCGCGAAGCTCGCCCGCAGCTTCTCCACCGTCACCGGCGCCTCCGCCGAGAAGTGGACCCGCATGAAGAAGAGACCCGTGTCCCGGTCTCCGAACTGCTGACTGTCCTCGATGTTGCATCCGGTGATGAAGAGGTAGCTCGACACGGCGTGCACGATGCCCTGCTTGTCCGGGCACGAGATGGTGAGGACGTACTGGTCGGTCATCGGGACAGCGTGCCACACCGCACGGCTCCGTCCGTACCCCCGTCCGCCCTCCGGAACGCCCCGCGGACGGCGGCTCCCGAAGCCACGCCGAACCCCACGGGGGACCCGGCGCGGGGCGTCACGCGCGCGTGAGGATCCTCAGCACGTCCAGCGAGCGCGGCGGCACGTCGGGGTCGTCCCCGTCGGCCGTCGCGAGCCGCACGTGCGCCTCGCGCGCCGCGTGGACCGCCTCGGGCCAGCCCGGGTGCTCCTGGTAGGCGGAGACGGGCGCGTCGGGACCGACCTGGTGCAGGATCCGCAGCACCCGCAGGACCGCGACGTCGACGAGTTGCGCCTCCCCCGAGTCGCGGAAGATCGAGCCGACGTACTTCTCGGCGGACCAGCTGTCGAGCCAGGTGTCCTCGACGAGCCGGTAGACGGCGTCGGTCACGTCCCCGTACCCCTCCTGGCCGGCGAGCCAGACGGACTGGTGGAACCCGGGGTCGGAGAGCATGTGCAGCGCCGAGCGCACATTGGTGCGCCAGCGCCACCACGGCATGTCGTTGAGCGGCATGCCGCCCATGGTGGAGGAGCGACGGCCGCGACGGGAAGAGTTAACCGAACCGGGGACGGTACTGGACATCGCTCGATCGTACGGTTCGCCACCGACAACCGGACCCGCACCCTCCTCTTAGGCCCTCCGACCCCCGCAATTCACCTTCATGTCACCATCCGTTGAACGGCGCTCACTCCCGCGTTACCCGTGGGGCGGAATCGTGCGTGCCCATGACCGGTAGGCGACTGTCCACTCTCCTCGCGTCCGTCACCGCCGCGGCGGCCGGCGCGTCGCTCCTCACCGGGTGTGGCGTGCTCCCTGGTGCCACGGGGGGCTCCAGGGAGCCCGTCACGGTGATGACCTGGGCCCCCGACCAGACCCGCGCGACCAACATGCCCGGCATGCCCGCCATGGCCCAGACGTACGCCCGCTGGGTGAACTCCCAGGGCGGCATCGACGGGCACGAACTGCGCGTCCTCACCTGCAACGAACAGAACACCCCGTCCGGCGCCGCCGCGTGCGCCCGCCGCGCGGTGCGCGAGAAGGCCGTCGCCGTCGTGGGCTCGTACAGCCAGAACGGCCGCGCCTTCATGGCCCCCCTCGAAGCCGCCGGCATCCCGTACATCGGGGGCTACGGCATCACCGAGGACGAGTTCACCAGCCCCCTCTCGTACCCCGTCAACGGCGGCCTGGCCTCGCTCCTCGCCGGGCACGGCATGCAGCTCGCCGCCGACTGCCACAAGGTCTCGCTGGTCCGCCCCGACACCCTCGCCGGCGACCGGCTGCCCAAGCTCCTCGACGCCGGCCTGAAGAAGGCGAGCAGGCGCGGCGCCGTCGACATCCCGGCCGTCGAGGACGCCACCGAGTACACCGCCCAGGCCGCCCGCGCCCGGGACAAGGCGGGCAAGGAGGACGGCTGCGTCGCCGCCGTCCTCGGCGAGCGGACCCAGACCTTCTTCGACTCCTTCCGCCGCCTCCCGGAGTCGACCGACGGCTCCCGGCCGGAGGGCGCCGACGACGAGGGGACCGGCCGGATCCGGATCTCGTCCGTCCTCGGCAGCGTCGGCCAGCCCGTCATCGACCGCACCGGCGGCACCCGCAGCCCCTTCGAGGGCGCCTACGTCACCGGCTGGTACCCGGAGGCGGGCGACAAGAGCTGGGGGCCGATGCGGAAGGTCATCCAGGAGCACGCCTTCGCCGACAACCGGGTCGACCCGAGCGACACCGGCGTGCAGACCACCTGGATCGCGTACACCGTCCTGAAGGAGGTCGTCGAGTCCCTCGGCACCGACACGATCACCCCCTCGCGCATCACCGAGGCCCTCGACCACGGCACCCGCGTGGAGACCGGCGGCCTCACCCCGCCGCTGCGCTGGATGTACGAGGACCTGCTCGGCGCCCCCGGCTTCCCGAGGATCGTCAACCACGAGGTGACGTTCCAGGTGGTCAGGAAGGGCCGGCTCGTCGCCCAGAAGCCCGGCTTCGTCGACGTCGGCCCCACCGTCACCAACAGGGGCTGACCGCCCCCGGCCCGCCTCCTACAGCTGGGTGGCGGACCGCTTCGTCAGTCCGTACTTCCCGGCGGTCGGGTTCCACAGCCCGGCCGCCTCCTTCTTGGCCGCGGTCGCCTCGACGCTCTTCTCGTTGGCCGCCTTGAAGCGGTTGGTCGACTTGGCCTGGCCGCCCTTGCAGGCGTTCTTGGCCTTCATCTGGTCCGCCCAGCCCGCGTAGTGGTCGTCGGCCGCCGCGGACGCCTGCCACGCGCGCGTGAGGGCCGCCGTCAGCGCCCCGTGGTCCGTGAGCTTGTCGACGCTCAGCGACTGGAGCTTGGTCACCAGGCTCCGCCGCTGCTCGGCCGCACCGCGCAGATCGGCGGCCGCCTTGTCGAGGTTCTTGCACTGCTTGATCGACTCGACCGAGCTGATCACCGTGTCCCGGCTGTCGTTGCTGGTGGCGAGGAGCTTGTCCAGCTCCTTCGCCTGCGGCTCGGCCGGGTCGTCCTTCTTCTCCGGCGCCGGGGAGGCGCCGTCGCCGGTCGCCGACGGCGCGGAGCTCGGGGCGACGCTCTGCCCGGCCTTGGGGTCCTTCTCCTCGTCGCCGCCGCTCAGCAGGGCGCCCACGCCGAGGCCGACGACCGCGCAGCCCACCACCACGGCCGCGATCAGCGCGACCGGCGACTTCCGGCGCGCCGGCTCCGGCTCGTCGTCGTAGTAGTACGCGTCCTGGTGGCCGCCGGGCGCCTGGTAACCGCCCCCGCCCTGGTAGCCGTACTGCTGCTGCGGCTGCGGCGGCTGGTGGTGCTGCTGCGGGTGCTGCTGGTGCTGCGGGTGCTGCTGGTACGGAGCCGGGGCCTGCTGCTGGTACGCCGGGGGCGCGGGCTGCGCCGGCGCCGAGTCCCGAAACAGGCTGTCGAACTCGGCGGGCGGCTGCGACGGCCCGGCGCCGCCGGGTATGGCCCCGCCCGGCACCGGTCCTCCGCCCGGTACGGGCGCGATGTACTGCGTCGCGTCCGAGGCCCCCGCCGGCGCCGGCGGCTGCGGCAGCCGGCCGGTCCCCAGGAACTGCGTCTGCGAGCCGTCGCCGGGGCCGCCCTGCGGCGGGACCGGCGCGATGTGCTGGGTGGCCTGCATGTCCGCGACCGGGGCGGCGGCCGGCGGCGGGTAGCCGTACCCGGCGGGCGGGCCCATCGGCGGCACGCCCCCCGGCACGGGCGCGATGTGCTGCGTCGCCTGCATGTCGCCGCCGTGCGCGGCGACCGGCGGCGGGTAGCCGTACCCGGCCGGCGGACCGGCGGGCGGCATCGCCCCGGGCGCGCCCTGCGGCTGCGGCGGGATCGGCGCGATGTACTGCGTGGCCTGGAGATCACCGGCGGCCGGCGCCTCGGGGGGCAGCGGCTGCGCGGGGGGCAGCGGCTGCCCGCCGGGCTGGGGCCGGCCGCCCGCGGGGCCCCAGGCACCGCCCCACGCCTGCGCGCCCCCCTGCTCCGGACCCTGTCCGTTCTGCGTCACCGGGACTCCTACTGATGGACCTACGGAATCGTCGGCTCACGCTACCGGGTGCGTCCGCCGCTCCGCACACACGTGTGAGCCCGGTAACACCCTTCGCACGGAACCCGGACGGCCCGCGGACCGTCCGCTCACGCCGCGTGCACCTCCAGACGCGCGTCGAACTCCCTGACCACCGCCTCGCCCGCGAACGGCTCCAGGCGCTCCCTCAGGTCCTCCAGGTACTCCGCTCCGCGCGACGACCGCAGGGTGCCGAGGAGTTCGAGCGCGCGCGTGCCCGTGCGGCAGGCCTCCTCCACCTCGCGCTGCTGTACGCGCGCGTGCGCCAGGAGCGCGAGCCCGATCGCCCGCCGTCGCGCCCGCCCCTCCGGATGCCCGGCCAGCGACTCCTCCGCCGCCCGGACCGCCGCGTCGGCGCGCCCCAGGTCCCGGTAGCAGTGCGCCAGTTCGTCCGCGAGGTAGGCCTGGTCGAAGTGGGCGATCCACGCCGGGTCGTCGCCGGACTCCGGATCGGCCGCCTCCAGCGCGCGTACGGCACGTCCCGCCGCCGATTCGAAGGCCCGCGCGTCGCCCATCAGCGCGTGCCCGCGCGCCTCCGCCGCCAGGAACATCGCCTCGGCCCGCGGCGGCACCCCGCCCCGGGTCCCCTCCTGCGCGGCGCGCGCCAACTGGGCGATCTCCCGGGGGTTGCCGAGCTCCGCCGCGAGGTGGCTCATCGACGCGGCCAGCACGTACCCTCCGTAGCCGCGGTCGCCGGCCGCCTGCGCGAGCCGCAGCGCCTGGATGTAGTACCGCTGCGCCAGGCCCGGTTCGCCCGTGTCGACGGCCATGTACCCGGCCAGCTCGGTCAGTCGGGCCACCGCGCCGAACAGCTCCCGGCCCACCGCCTCCCGGTAGGAGCCCGACAGCATCCCGGAGACCACGCTGTCGAGGTAGTGGACCACCACCGGGCGGACGTGCCCGCTGCCGAAGCGCCGGTCGAGGTCGACGAGCGCCGCCGTCATCTCCCGGACCGCCGCCACGTCGGCGCGGCCGACCCGGGCCCCGGCCGCGCGCGCCACCTGCGCGTCCGCGCCGGTGATCAGCCAGTCGCGGCTGGGCTCCACGAGCGCGGAGGCGGCGACCGCGGAACCGGTCAGGAACTCCCGGCGGCCCACGTCGCTGCGGTAGAGCTCGCAGACCTGCTCGATCGCGCCGAGCACGGTCGGCGCGAACTGGAGGCCGACGCCCGCCGCGAGGTTCCGGCCGTTGGCCATCCCCACCTCGTCGATCGTCACCGTCCGCCCCAGCTTGCGGCCGATGGCCTCCGCGATGATGCCGGGCGCCCGGCCGCGCGGCTGCTGGCCGCGCAGCCAGCGCGCCACCGAGGTCTTGTCGTACCGCAGGTCGAGGCCGCGCTCCGCGCCGACCATGTTGACCCTGCGGGCGAGCCCGGCGTTGGAACACGCGGACTCCTGGATGAGCGCCTGGAGCCGTTCGTTGGGCTGTCGCGGCACGAGTGGCCTGGCTGCCATGAGTGGAACCCCCAGACGGGACGGGTACGGACACGGACACGGAGTGATCACTGCCCTGCGGATATCAGGTCAATGCCGATGTGAACACGCGAAACCGGACAGACCGGTGGGCGGTTCCGCGGCACCCCGCCCCGCCCCGTGCCGTGTCCGCCCCGCCCTCTTCCGTACCCCTCACCCGCTCCCCGGTCCCCCGCGCGCCCCCGCGCGTGCACCCATGCGCCCCGCATGCAGGATCGATGCCTCACTCCCGGCGCCGCCGCGCCCGTAACCCCAGGTGACGGGGGCAGTTGTCTTCGACGTGGATGAGACCATCGGAGTCACGACGGAAGCCGCACAGATCCCCAAGCAGCGAGGCGAGCAGCTGCTCGACAGCGCCGTGCGGTATGCGGAAGAGCGGCACTGGGACGTGTTCCCGGGGACCTGGCTGGAAGCCGTCGAGGGCCGGGAGCGCTGCTCCTGCGGCACCGCCGACTGCCCCCTGCCCGGCGGACACGCCGTGAAGCCCGACTGGGCGACGCTGGCGACCGGGAGCGGAGTCGGCGCCCGGCGCATGTGGTCGAAGCAGCCGAAGTCCTCGATCCTCCTCCCCACCGGCCGCACCTTCGACGCGATCGAGGTGCCGGAGGCGGCTGGTTTCCTCGCGCTCGCCCGCATGGAGCGGATGGAGCTGACGCTGGGTCCCGTGACCTGCACCCCGGACCGCCGGATGTTCTTCTTCGTGCTGCCGGGCGCCTCCGCCAAGGTGCCCGACCTGATCCGCAAGCTCGGCTGGACCCCCGCCTCGCTCGACCTCACCACGCGTGGCGAGGGTCATTACGTGGCGGCGCCGCCCACCCGGATCGGCGGCCGGGGCGCGGTGCAGTGGGCGCGGCGCCCCACGCCCGCCAACCGCTGGCTGCCGGACGCGGAGGAGCTGATCAGCGCGCTCGCGTACGCGTGCGGGCGCGAGGCGGCGGAATCACGGTCCCGCCGTCAGTGACCTGGGGGTTTCTCCGGGTGGCCCCTTAGGCTGGCCCGAATGGCGCGAACAGCGCCGTACGGGGACAACCGAAGGGTTGACGGACCATGCCCGACCAGGCATTTGACGGGACGTTCGAACCGACGGGCGCCGCACTGGATACCTCCGGTGCGGCGCCCGCGGTGCAGGTGGAGGGGGTGTGGAAGCGGTTCGGGCAGCAGATCGCGGTCCACGGGATCGATCTGGTGCTGCCCGCGGGGAAGTTCATCGGGCTCGTCGGGCCCAACGGCGCCGGGAAGACCACCACCCTCTCCATGATCACCGGCCTGCTGCGGCCGGACGCGGGCCGGATCCGCGTGGCGGGCCACGACGTGTGGCAGGACCCCGAGTCGGTGGCGCGGGTGAAGGCCCGGATCGGCATCCTGCCGGAGGGGCTGCGGCTCTTCGAGCGACTCTCGGGCCGTGAACTCCTCGCGTACAGCGGGCGGTTGCGGGGGCTGCCGGGCGCGGAGGTGGACAAGCGGGCCACCCAGCTCCTGGACGTGCTGGACCTGGCGGGTTCGCAGCACAAGCTGGTCGTCGACTACTCGACCGGCATGCGGAAGAAGATCGGTCTGGCGGCGGCGCTGCTGCACAACCCGGACGTGCTCTTCCTCGACGAGCCCTTCGAGGGCGTCGACCCGGTGTCGGCGCAGACCATCCGCGGCGTCCTGGAGCGGTACACCTCCTCCGGCGCCACCGTCGTCTTCTCCAGCCACGTCATGGAGTTGGTGGAGTCGCTGTGCGACTGGGTCGCGGTGATGGCCGGCGGCCGGATCCGGGCGCAGGGTCCGCTGGCGGAGGTGAAGGGTTCGGCCGCCACCCTCCAGGAGGCGTTCCTGGAGCTGGTGGGCGCCCACGACCGGGCGGCGGCGGGCGACTCGCTGGACTGGCTGGGCGGCGGCGCCCCGGGAGACCGCTCGTGAGCGCCCTGGCCTCCGGGCCGTCGGCACCGGTGGGCGCCACCGCCGCCGAGCCGTCGCTCACCCCGATCTTCGTACGGCTGAAGCTGTCGCTGATGCGGAACGCGCTGCGGCAGTCGGGCGGGCGCACGGCCGCGTTCGTCGCCTCCCTGGTGGTGGTGCTGCTGATCGCCGCCTTCATGGTGCTGGGTTTCCTGCTGCTGCGGGGGCACGAGGCGGCCGGGGCGGTCGCGGTGCTGACGGTCGGCGTCTTCGGGCTCGGCTGGGCGGTGATGCCGCTGTTCCTGCCGAGCGGCGACGAGACGCTCGACCCGTCGCGGCTCGTGATGCTGCCGCTGCGGCCGCAGCCCCTGGTACGGGCGCTGCTCGTGGCCTCCCTGGTGGGCATCGGCCCGCTGTTCACGCTCTGTCTGGCCGTCGGCGCCGTCGCGGCCGTCGCGCACGGGACGGCCGCGACGGTGTTCGCGGTGCTCGCGGTGCCGCTGGTGCTGCTGGTGTGCGTGGCGCTGTCGCGGGCGATCGCGACGGCGAACGTCCGGCTGCTGACCTCCCGCAAGGGCCGGGACATGGCGCTGCTGAGCGGTCTGGTGATCGCGCTGGGCATCCAGGCGGTCAACTTCGGCGCCCAGGCGCTGGGCCGCGCGAAGGACCTGTCGGTGCTCGACACGGTGGCGTCGGCGGTGGGCTGGCTGCCGCCGGCCTCGGCGGTGGCCGCGGTGCGGTCGGCGGCCGACGGTGACCTCGTGCTCGCCGTGGCGCGGCTGCTGCCCGCGGTGGCGGCCCTGGTGGCCCTGCTGTGGTGGTGGCGGCGGAGTCTGGTGCGGCTGATGGTCGAGCCGGACGGTTCGACGATCGGCGCGGCCCCGGAGACGGTCAAGGACCCGGCGGCGGGGCGCGGGCTGCTGGCGCGGCTGCTGCCCGGAGGGCGTACCGGCGCGGTGATGGAACGTTGCTTCCGCTACATCTGGCGCGATCCGAAGACGAAGGCGGCCTGGGTGTCGGCGCTGGCGGTCGGCGCGCTCGTCCCGCTGTTCAACGCCTTCCAGGAGAGCGGCTCGGTCTTCTGGGCGTGCTTCGCGTCGGGGATGCTCGGCGTGCAGATGTTCAACCAGTTCGGGCAGGACTCGTCGGCGTTCTGGATGGTGGCGCAGACGATCGCGTCACCGGCGGACGCCTACGCGGAACTGCGCGACCGGGCCTACGTGATGATCGCGATCACCGTTCCGTTCACGGTGGTCGTGGCCGTGGCGACGGCCCTGGTCACCGGCGGCTGGACCCAGCTCCCCGAGGTCTTCGGCCTGGCGTTCGCCCTGCTCGGGGCGATGCTGGCGCTGGGTGTGGTCGCGTCGGTGAACTACCCGTACGGGATCCCCCAGGACTCGCGGCGCAACGTGGCGCCCGGTCAGGGCGGCATGGCGGTCGCGGCGATCTTCGGCGGCATGTTCGGCGGCCCGCTGCTGTGCGCCCCGCTGATCGGCCTGCTGGTCTGGCTGCGCGTCTCCGACCACCACGGCCTGCTGTGGCTGCTGCTCCCGCTGGGCGTGACCTACGGCGCGCTGCTGCTGTGGGGGGCGCTGCGGCTGATGTCGGGGCGGATGGTGCGGCGGCTGCCGGAGATCCTGGCGGCGGTCGGCAGGAGCTGACGGCACCGCGACCGATGCGGAAAGGGGCGTCCACGCGCGCGTGGACGCCCCTTTCCGTGGGTGCGGCGGTCAGAAGACGCCGTTGAGGCCCCACCACTCGCCGTCGCGGCGGTCGGGGGAGGCGAGGCCGCCGTCGCCCCGGCCCTCGTAGGTGAGGAGCCAGCCCGGGTTGCCGCGGTGGCCGTCGATGACGTAGTCCGCGTTGGTGACGGCGGCGAGGTCGGCGCGGCCGTCGCCGCTGCGGTCGCCGACGGCGAGGAGGGTCTCCATCGCGTTCCAGCCGCCGGAGCCGACGAGCTTGCGGGCGCCGAGGCCGCCGGAGACCGTACCGGGGTAGAGCCACAGCTTCCCGGTGGACTTCTCCACCGTGAGGAGGTCGGCGCGGCCGTCGCGGGAGAGGTCGCCGACGGCGGCGATCCGGGACATGCCGTTCCAGCCGCCGGAGCCGATCAGCTTCCGGGCGCCCAGGCCGCCCGTGCCCGTACCGGGGTAGAGCCACAGCTTGCCCGTGGACGCCTCGCGGCCGATCACGTCCTCCTTGCCGTCGCGGCTGAGGTCGCCGTGCCGGACGAGGACGTCCATGGCGTTCCAGCCGCCGGAGCCGACGAGCCGGCCGGTGCTGTCGCCGGGCGTGAACCACAGACGGCCCGCCTTGTCGCGGACGAGCAGGTCGGCCCTGCGGTTGCCGTCGAGGTCACCGAAGCCGGCGGCCTTGGGCGAGGTCTGCGACGACCAGTCCGGGTAGGCGTTCCGGGAGCACTCGCGGTCCGTCCGGACGAACTTGAGCGAACTCATGCCGAACATGGGGCCGGTGGTCCAGGAGCCGTTGACGGCCGGCTTCTCCGACCAGTAGCCGTTCCAGGGGTAGTAGTCGGCCGACGTGTACATGCAGACGATCGCCGAGGTGCGGTTGATGTACGAGCCGAACCGGGTGCCGTACGCGCCCATGGTGGGCATGTTCGTACGGGTCTTGAGCATCGTGCCCTGGGCGTCTTCCTTGGTCCAGGCGCAGAAATAGCCCGCGGGGCAGTCCGAGACCGCCGCCTGGGCGGGCGCGGCTCCGGCCAGCCCGGCGGCCCCCAGGGTCACGGCCCCCAGAAGGGACGCCAGGCTTCTTCTGATGGCAGCGCGCAAAATCGATACTCCTACGGACGGGACGAGGTGCGTGTTCCGGCGCCGACCGTATCGGCCGTCCTGATCAGCGGAACGTGTGGGTCACGGTGATCGGGCCGACGATGTGCGCGTTGAACTCGTCGAGCTCCTCGGCCGGCACCCACAGCTCCAGGATCGTGCGGCCGCCGGCCTGCCGGACGGGGTAGCGGGCGAGGAACGCGGAGTCGACCTCGAAGCGGGTGACGTGACCGGAGCCGCTGTGCTTCACGTTCCAGTCGCGGGCTATGCGGATCGCGTAGTCCTCGTCGAGCACCGGGTAGAAGATCGGCTGCTCGGGCAGGCGGGGCGGCCAGCCGCGCCAGCCGAGCTCGCGGACGAGCGCGAGCTCCTCGGGGCCGGTGGGGCGCCAGAGGGTCGTCGTCGGCCGGGTCTGCGGGCTGGGGGCGGGGCTGGTCATGGCGGAGACCGTATCCGGGCGGGGAAGACGGCCGCGAAGGGTTTTCCACAGGCCGTCGTCCACAGGGGTGTCGGGGCGGCGAGAGCGGGCCATGATGCTGGCGAGGGGTACGGGACGGGTCACGACTGGGGGAGGTTCGCATGGGGTTCTTCGGCCGGCGGAAGAGGAAGGGCGCGGAGGAGGAGGCGGAGACCGTGGCACCGGCGGTGGCGCCGGGCGTGGACCGGGAGCGGCTGACCCGGCTGACACAGGAGGCGTACGAGGAGGGCGTCAGGCACCAGGTGCTGCCGAGCCGGGCCCAGGCGGCGCTCGACGCCTTCGACCGGTCGGCCGGGCATCTCGACGAGCTGTTCCGGGCGGCTCCGGACGATCCGCAGCTGTGGCACATGCGGGGCGCGCTGCTCTACTCGCGGGCCTCCACCCGGATCGCGCTCGGACGGCACGGGGCGGCGGCGGAGGACCTGGGCGCGTGCGTCGACGCCTACGGGAGGAGCCGGCTGCCGAACGCGCCGCTGCTGGCGGCCGACGCGCTGATACGCCGGGCCCGGGCGTACGGCGAGGCGGGACGCCCGATAGCGGCGCTGGTGGACGTGGACCGGGCGATCGGCGCCTATGTGGAGGAGGGGGCGTACGACTCTCCGCATCCGCTGCTCGCGGACTTCGCCCGGATCCTGGCACTGGCGGCGACGGTGCAGCTGAAGGTCGGGGACGTGGACCAGGCTCTGGCCTGCGCCCGGCAGTCGCTCGCCCGCTACCAGGACCTGACGCGGCAGCAGGGCGGTCTCGGGCGGGAGGAGGCCGGGTACATGGCGGACGCGGCCGGGGACACCGCGTCCCGGCTGGAGGCGGCCCACGGCAACTGGGACGCCGCGCTGGCGGTGAACCAGGTGGTCCGGGAGGCCGCCGAGGCGGGCGTCGGCGGCCTCGGCCAGGCACTGGCCAGAGAGGGCCTGCATCTGCGGCTGGCCGGCCGGACGCGGCAGGCGGAGCCGGTGCTGGCCCGCGCGGAGGCGGTGGCGCCGGGTTCGGTGGCCCGGGAGGAGGAGCTGGCCGCGCTGCCGCTGCCGCCGTCCCTCGCGCAGGCCCTCACGGCGGGCGAGTCGCTGCTGCGGGACCGGAAGGACGCGCCGCTGCCGCTGGACGAGATGGTGCGGCTGCGGAAGGAGCTGACGGAACACGAGTCGTACTCGGCCTCGGTGCGGGTGCGGAGCGGGTCCACCTTCGCCGCGAAGGCGGCCTCGCTGACGGCGATGGCGGACCTGCTGCTGCGGGAGGGGCAGGTGGCGGAGTCCTGGCGCGTCGCGCTGGAGACCCACCTCATATGCGACTCCATCGTCCGCCGCGCCCGTGACCTGGCCGAGGACCTGCTGCCCGCCCTCGCCGAGCCGTGGCGCGACGCCCTGGCGGTGGCCTCCCGCGCGGCGCTCACCTCGGGCCGGAGCTCCTTCGTGGAGGACGTGACGGCCGCCTCGACGGCCTTGCGCGCCACGCTCGCGAAGGTCTGACGGCACGGTCAGCGCCCCGGCGGACCCGCATCCGGGTGGGCGGGGCCGTCGATCCGGTCGCGAAGCCAGGCCGGGTCGGGGTTGGTGTGATGACGCCCGTCCAGGAGCACCGTGGGCACGGTCTCGTTCCCGCCGTTCACCGCGCGGACGGCGGCCGCGCCCTCCGGATCGCGCCAGATGTCCACCCAGTACGCCTGACGGGCCCGGACGCCGAGCCGGGCCCGGAGCCGCATGCAGAACGTGCAGCCCGGCCGCCAGTAGACCACCGGTCGGCCGTCGGTCCCACTACGGCGCAGAGCCTCCGCCGCACCGATCGACCTCGGAAAGAAGGCGGGTGAGGCGACGAAGGCGAGAAGGAGAAGGACTGCCAGGAGGACCAGGCCGACGCCCCACCCGCCATCCGCCGCACGACTCCCCGCGGCGAGCAGCCCCGCGAGGACCAGGAGGGTCGGCGTCAGCCAGGCACGTATCACCCGGCCAGGCTAGTGGGCGGCGCATGCGTCAGGGCCTCCGTCCCGGTCGGGGCGGAGGCCCTGCGTCGTGCCACGGGCTCCTAGAAGACGGCGTTCATGTCGTCCCAGTTGTAGTCGCTGTCGTGGCCGGCGCCCGCGTTCAGGCCGCCGGTGCCCTTGCCCGTGTACACCATCATGCAGCCCGCTCCCTGACAGGAGTTGCCCGTGAGGGAGGTCGAGGCGCCGCTGCCGGTGATGGTCAGCAGGTCGTTGGGGTCGCCGTACTCGATGTTGCCGATGCCGACGAACGTGGTCATCACGTTCCAGCCGGCGCCGACGAGGGCCCTGGAGCCGAGGCCGCCGGTCTTGGTCGGGTAGCGCCAGAGCTTGCCGGTCGACGCCTCGCGGGCGAGGAGGTCGTCCCGGCCGTCGCCGTTCAGGTCACCGGGGGCGACCAGCGCGTTCATCGAGTTCCAGCCGCCCGCGCCGATCAGCTTGCGGGCGCCGAGCGCGCCCGTGGCCGTACCGGGGTACAGCCACAGCTTGCCCGTGGACTTCTCCACCGCCAGGAGGTCCGAGCGGCCGTCGCCGGTCATGTCGCCGATGGCGGTCAGGCGGTTCATGGAGTTCCAGCCGCCCGAGCCGATCAGCACGCGCGAGCCGACGGAGCCGGTGCCGGAGCCCTTGTACAGCCACAGCTTGCCGGTGGACGCCTCGCGGGCGATCACGTCCTCCTTGCCGTCACCGGAGAAGTCGCCGTGCCGGGTCAGGGCGTTCATGACGTTCCAGCCCGAACCCACCAGCTTGCCGGTGTCGTTGCCCGGGAGGAACCAGAGGCGGCCGACCTTGTCGCGGACCAGGAGGTCCGCCGAGAGGTTGCCGTCCAGGTTGGCGAAGGAGGACCGGGTCGAGGCGTCGGAGAAGACGTACCAGCTCGGGTACGCGGGACCCTCGCACTCGCGATACGTGGGAACGAGCTTGATCGAGCTCACCGAGCTCATGCCGAAGCCGCCCCACTCCGTGCCACCCGGGTCGGGCTCCCGGGTGCCGACGCTCCAGTACGAGGTCTTGTAGTTGGGCTCGTCGTAGCCGCACGCGTACATGTTCGTGCGGTTGGAGACCGACTGGATCTTGTTGTCCCAGGTGCCGAGCGTCGGCATGCTCTTGTCGGTCTTGAGCATCGTGCCCGTGGCGTGCGCCGTCGTCCAGGCGCAGAAGTAGCCCTTCGGGCAGTCGCTCGGCTCCGCCTGGGCGGGTGCGGCCGTCGCCACTCCGAGGGCTCCCAGGGTGGCCAGGCCCAGCAGGGACGCCAGGCCCCGTCTCATCGTCTTGCGCATCTCTTCCCTCCCCGGGCCCTGGGTGCGAGGGGCGGCGGCCGCCCCTCGCACCCGGGGTCCCCATGCGTGGTGTGTCAGAACTGGCCGTTCAGGCCGTGCCACGACTCGCTCTCCAGGGCGCCCGTCTGGAAGCCGTTCGTGGACCGGCCGTCGTAGCTGACCAGGTTGCCCTCGCCCTGGCCCAGGTTCGACCAGTAGCTGCTGTTCGTGATGGCGGCCATGTCGGTGTAGCCGTCGCCGGAGTGGTCGCCGACCGGGAGGAAGGAGGCCATCGCGTTCCAGCCGCCGCCGATGAGCACCCGGCTGCCGACGCCGTCGACCTTGCCCGGGTACAGCCACAGCTTGCCGGTGGAGGGCTCGCGGGCGAGGAGGTCGGCCTTGCCGTCCTTGGTCATGTCGCCGAAGCCGATGAGAGCGTTCATCGAGTTCCAGCCGCTGGAGCCGATCAGCTTGCGGGCGCCGAGCGGGCCCGTGGCCGTACCGGGGTAGAGCCACAGCTTGCCCGTGGACTTCTCGACCGCCAGGAGGTCCGAGCGGCCGTCGCCGGTCATGTCGCCGAAGGCGGTGAGGTGGTTCATGGAGTTCCAGCCGCCCGTGCCGATCAGCACGCGCGAGCCGACGGAGCCGGTGCCGGAGCCCTTGTACAGCCACAGCTTGCCGGTGGACGCCTCGCGGGCGATCACGTCCTCCTTGCCGTCACCGGAGAAGTCGCCGTGCCGGGTCAGGGCGTTCATGACGTTCCAGCCGCCGGAGCCGACCATCGTGCCGCTGCCGTCGCCGGGGAGGAACCAGAGGCGGCCGGCCTTGTCGCGGACCAGGACGTCGGCCGTCTTGTCCGCGTTCAGGTCGCCGAACGCGGGCGCGGTGGCCTGCGGGTTGGCGTACCAGTAGGGGTACGGCTCGTAGCCGCCGCACTCGCGCTCGGTGGTGACCAGGCGGACGGAGCTGACGCTGGTGCTGCCGGGTCCGCCCCACTCGGTGCCCGAGGGGTTGGGGGCGACGGCCCCGATGTTGCCGTTGTAGCCGTAGTTCGCGTCGTCGTGGAGGCAGGCGAACTTGCCGGTGCGGTTGGAGACCGTGCGGAACTGGTTGTCCCAGGTGCCGAGCGTGGAGACGTCCACGTTCGTCTTGTACATGGTGCCGGTGGCGTTGTCGGTCTTCCAGGCGCAGAAGTAGCCCGCGGGGCAGTCCGCGGGTGCCGCCTGGGCGGGCGCCGCGCCCGCGCCGAGGACGCCGAGCGTGGTGAGGCCGAGCGCCGTGGCCGCGGTGGCCAGGCGGTGGCGCAGAGATATGCGCATGCGTTCCCCTGATGTTCCCTCGTGATGGGCGGCGCGGAGACGTACCGCTCGACGCGCCGTGGGAGGGACCGTACCGCGTCCGGGGCGAAGGAATACAGAGGGGTCCCCTTCCGGCGCCCGGACTCGGGACGCGCCCTCGCTCGGACGCCACCCGCGCTCGGACGACACCCGGGCTCAGGACGTGCCCGGGCTCGGACGACACCCGGGCTCGGACGGCCCCGCGCTCAGGCCGCGCCGGGGTCCTCGTCGCGCAGGCCGGGGAATCCGTAGCCCTCCGTCTCGTCCCAGTCGACGTCGAGGTCGTCCATGTGGACGTGCCAGTCCGCGCCCGGCAGGGCGCGGCGCAGTTCGGTGACGGAGTCCAGGACGTGGATCATCACCGGGACCACGCGGTCCGTGTCGAGGGGCAGCTTCGTGGAGCCGGCCACGATTCCGTCCGGTTCGTGGTCGGCGTCCTCGTACAGGCAGAGGCTCTCGGTGTCGTCGTACGGGAACGCCGACAGGTGGGCGGCGACGACCCGGTCGACCGCCGCCCGTTCCGCGGCGGTCAGCGGTTCCGGGCGGCGCGCGGAGTAGTAGAGGGAGACGCTCATGGCCGCACGGTACGGGAGGGGTGCGACAGAGCGGGGCCGATGGCCGGCGGGTTACGGGGTCAGGACGCCGGTCAGGAAGGGTTCCACCGCTTCGGCCCAGGCCTCCGGGTGGGTGTAGTGGAGGAGGTGGCCGGCGTCGGGGATCTCCGCGTAGGCGCCGTGGGGGAGGACGCGGACCATCTCCTGGGCCTCGGCACGGCCCAGTTCGCCGTCGAGGCCGCGGACGACGAGGGTGGGGCAGCGGACCTGGGCGAGGGAGTCCCAGTGGGCGTCGTGGACCCAGGTCTCGCGGGAGGTGAGCATCTGGCCGGGGTCGAAGACCGGGTGCCAGCCGTCGGGCCGCTCGGTCATCACCTCGGCGAAGAACGCGCCCCGCGCCGGGTTGGGCGTCTCCACCCACGCGTCGTCCGCGCCGAACCAGCGGTGCACGGCCTCCAGGTCCGGGAAGGGCGCCGGCCAGCCGCGGAACCAGTCCTGCCAGGCGCGCTGCGAGGCCGCGCCGAGCGCGGAGGCCCGCATGTCGCAGATGACCAGGGCGCGGACCAGGTCCGGGCGCTCGGCGGCCAGTTGCCAGGCGGTGAGCGCGCCCATGGAGTGGCCGACGAGGGTGACGGGGGCGAGTCCGAGCCCTTCGATGACGGCCGCCGCGTCCGCCACGTACGCCTCGCGCGTGAAGGGGCCGGCGGGCGGCTTCTCGCTCGCGCCGTGGCCGCGCTGGTCGAGCGCGAGCGTGCGGTGCCCGCCGGCGAGGAGGCCCGCGGCGGGGGCCCAGTGGCCCGCGTGGCCCATCAGGCCGTGGAGCAGTAAGACCGGGGCCGCCGACCGCTCGGCGTCCGGCACGGGCGGGGCCGTGGCGGACGCCGAGCGGGCACGGTCCTCCGGCGCGGTGGGCTGGCGGGCGATGCTCACGGCGGGTGTACGCGTGGGCGTGCGGGCCTCGGGTGCGGTCCCGTCGTGGACCGTGCCCTCCACCGTGAAGTCCCAGGCCGCCAGCCGGATGCCGTCGGCTCCGGTGACGTCGAGTCGTCGCGCCATGTCTGGCACCCCCTCTTTCCCGTCGAACCCCGCCAGACTATCGAACCAACATTCGAAAATGCGCTTCTGCCACCCAACACCCCTCGTTCGAGTGACGGGCCTCAAGGATTGGCGCGCGCCGCCGAGGGGAGATCTTCAACGGGAGGCGGACCGCTCGGGGAAAACGGTCCGGAGGGACCGACCTTGGGAGCTCGGGGCTCCAGGTCGGAACAGGGGAGGGCAGGCCCCGGCGCCGCGAGGCGCCGGGGCCCTCTGCCGTTTCGGACACTCCGTCAGGAAGGTTCCCCGGGACGTGCGGCAGCCGGCACGCGGCCCCCGCGGACCGCTCCCCGGCGGGCCGCGTGGCCCTTGCCGATCGCATGGCCCTCGTAGGTCGCATGGCCCTCTTCGGTCGCATGGCCCCACCCTTCCGCGCATCACGCAGCGCACGCAGCTCGTTTCAGCCTGGCACGCCGAGAGCACGCGCGGGGCCATTCCGGCGTAAAACGGGGCGCACGCCGAACCCGTCGCACGACCGTGGCCCATTCGTGACCGCCGACACCGCAACCTCCCGGGCGGCTCGGTGGTCGTCCCGGTCATGCGCAGTCCCCAAGTCCTGTCCAAGGGCGACCACACCGCGATCCTGAGGGACGATCACCTGACGATCGAACAGGACCGGATCGTCACGACCGTGCCGCTCGCCGCCGTCGAGGAGGTCCGGCAGACCGGCGCGACCACGCTCGCGCTCGTCCTGACCGACGGCGTCACCCGCCCGCTCCCCGAGGGCAACACGTACTCCGCGCCCGCCTTCCGCACCGCCGTGACCGAGGCCCTGCCCAGGCGGCGCGACCCCGCGGGCAGCGCCCTCCTCACCACCACGGAGGGCAGGGGGTCGATCCCCCGGTGGGCGGTGTGGCTGGGTGTCCTCGGCTTCCTCGGCGCCTACACGGCGTACGTGTGGTGGACCGGCGCCGCCCACGGCGGGGCGATGGGGGCGGCCGCGTTCGGCGCGGTTCCCGGCCTGCTCATCGGCGGCCTCGGCGCGGTCGGCGCCGTCAACAGCGCGCGGGACCGGACGCTGCTCGCCCGCCGGGGCATCACGGTCGTCGCCACCCGCGCGTACTACCCCAACGGCAAGCGGGCGGGTCACTACACGTTCACCGACGCCAGCGGCAACGAGCTGACCACCCACTACGGCTCCGGCCGGGCCACGAACGAGATCCACGTGGTGTACGACCCCGAGGCCCCCTCGCGGCGGCACGCCGCCTCCGAACCGGCCTACGCGACCGTCGTGAAGCACGCCCTCGGCCTGCTGACCGCCGGCGCCGTCCTCGCGCTCGGCCTGTGGGGCGCGCTCGCGCCCTACCTGTGACGGGGGCCTGGCCTCGGCGCCACGCGTGACGGGGCCCGGCCTCAGCGCCACCTGTGACGGGGGCCCGGCCTCGACGCCACGCGTGACGGGGGCCGACCTCGGCGCCACGTGTGACGGGGGCCCGGCCTCAGCGCCGGGCCCGGGCCCCGCGTCCCCGGCTCAGCGCTTCGCGACGAAGACGTGCGCCGCGATCTCGGCGTCCAGCTCGGCCGCCTCGCCGCTGCTGCCGACGAGCACGCCGCCCGCCGACTCCGACACGGAGACGACCGAGCCGGGCTGCACGCCGGCACGACGCAGCGTGTACATGAGCTGGGCGTCCGTCTGGATCGGCTCGCCGATGCGGCGGACGATCACCGTCTTGCCCTCGCCCGCGTCCAGGTCCGCCAGCGACACCATCGAGTCGTCGAGGAAGGACTCGGCCTCGGCCTTCTCGCCCAGCTCCTCCAGGCCCGGGATCGGGTTGCCGTACGGCGACTCGGTCGGGTGGCGCAGCAGCTCCAGGACGCGGCGCTCCACGGCCTCGCTCATCACGTGCTCCCAGCGGCACGCCTCCGCGTGGACCTGCTCCCACTCCAGGCCGATCACGTCCACGAGCAGGCACTCGGCGAGGCGGTGCTTGCGCATCACGCGGGTCGCGAGCCGGCGTCCCTCCTCGGTCAGCTCCAGGTGGCGGTCGCTCGCCACGGCCACCAGACCGTCCCGCTCCATGCGGGCGACCGTCTGGCTCACCGTCGGTCCGCTCTGGTCGAGCCGCTCGGCGATCCGGGCACGCATCGGGACCACACCTTCCTCTTCCAGCTCCAGGATGGTGCGGAGATACATCTCCGTGGTGTCGATCAGTCCGGACATTCGTGCCCCTCGATGAGTCGTGCGCTGGCCCTGCCCCAATTCTTGCGCATCGGGGCGACAACCGGGCGGCCCCCGCCCCGGAGCGGGAGAAGTGAGGGTGCCGGGGCGGGGGAGGCGGTATTGACAGAGCAATGGTCCAGACCGCACCGTGATCGGCGACCTCGACGAGAAGGAGCTTCCTCACATGGGCGAGAGCAAGCTGGCCGGACAGTTCTTCGACGCCGCGATCGGGCTGCTTCAGGAGGTGCGCGACGGGGACTCCGCCGAGATCGCCGCCGCCGGGGCCGCCGTCGCCGAGGCGGTAGCGAACGGCAACCGCCTGTTCACCTTCGGCGCCGGGCACTCCTCGCTCCCCGCCCAGGACGTCGTCTACCGGGCCGGCGGCCTCGCCCTGATGAACCTGCTCGCCGTCCCCGGCGTCGTCGGCGTCGACGTCATGCCGGCGACGCTCGGCTCCGCCCTGGAGCGCGTCGACGGGCTCGCCGGGGCCGTCCTCGACTCCTCGCCCGCCTCCGCTGGCGACGTGCTCTTCATCATCTCGCTCTCCGGCCGCAACGCCCTGCCGGTGGAGATGGCCATGAACGCCCGCGCGCTCGGCCTCACCGTCATCGGCGTCACCTCGCTGGCCTACGCGACGGAGACGAAGTCCCGGCACGTCTCGGGGACGTACCTCAAGGACCACTGCGACATCGTCCTCGACTCGAGGATCGCGGTCGGCGACGCGGAGCTCACCCACGAGGGCATCGAGGCGCCGTTCGCCCCGGCCTCCACCGTCGTCACCAGCGCCCTCATGCAGGCCGCGATGGCCGCCGCCGCCGAGGAGTTGGTCCGGCGCGGGATCGAGCCGCCGCTGCTGCGCTCGGGGAACGTCGACGGCGGGCACGAGTGGAACGGCCGCGTGATGACCGAGTACGCGGACCGGATCTTCTACCGGCACTGATCCGTCCACCGGGCGCCCGGCACGCGCGCGTGAGACGACCGGGCACGCACAGGCGCGCGTGCGGAGGCCGGACCGGGTCTCAGCCGAGCGGCGGTACGTCCAGGGCCGCCGCCACCCGGGCCGCGACCGTCTCCGCGTAGAGCGCGTCCTGGCGGTCGAAGCCGCCCCGGGCGGCCGTGCGCAGGAAGGTGAGGACGCCGACGGTACGGCCCCGGGAGCGCAGGGCCGTGCACAGCGCGTGCGCCGTGTCCGACGGCCAGAGGCGGGCCGCCGCCCACTCCGCCGCGTCCCGGCCCGCCCCGACCCGCACCGAACCCGCCCGGTCCCACGCCTGGAGGGCCGGGTGATCGGAGCCGTACCGCTGCGGGAAACCGCCCTCGAAGCCGCCGGCGAGGCCGTCGCCGTCCGGCGCGCCCGCCGGGGAGGCCACCGCGCGCGTCAGCCGCCGGTCGCCCGCCACCCGGTCCACCAGACCGTGGTCGGCGAACCCGGCCAGCGCGAAGTCGAGCAGGACGGCCACCGCCTCCGCCGGATCCGCGTACTCGGCCGCCGCGACGCCCGCCCGGTGCAACTGGCTCCAGCGGAAGCGGGTCCGGTCCGCCTCCCGCGCGGCGAGCCGCTCCGCGGTCACGTCCTGGAACAGCCATGCCACGCCCAGCGGCACCGGCTCCTCCGTCATCGGCGAGGAGAGCCGCACGAAACCGCTGCGCCAGCACCGCCGCCGCTCCCCCGCGCCCGCAGACGCGCCCGACGCCGTGCCCGACGCCGTGCCCGAGGCCGTGCCCGACGCCGTGCCCGAGGCCGTCGTGAGCGTCACCCACAGGTCCGCCGGGGCCGGCGGGGCGCCCTCGGCCAGCACGTGCTGGAGCGCGCCCTCCAGCTCCTCCACGCCCCGGGCGACGACATCGCCCAGGGGACGGCCCAGCAGGGTCGTACGGCCCGTGCCGATGGCCTTCGCGGCGTAGCCGTTGACGACCGCCGGGCGCAGGTCCGCGTCGATCAGGACGACGCCCCAGGGCGCGTCGTCGAAGAGGGCCTCGCTGAGCGCGATCGACCGCTCCAGGTCGATCTGCACATGCACCTCGCTGAAGGCGCAGTAGACGCCGGCGGGCCGCCCGTCGGCGCCCCGCACCCCCGCGGACTGGCTGCGCACCAGCACCCGGCCGCCGTCCTTGCGGAGCAGCGCCAGCTCGTGCACCTGCCGCCCCGGCGTCCGCATCGCCCCCATCAGGCGGGCGAGCGTCTCCTCCGCGTCGGCGCTGCGCGCCGCCCAGCCGTCGAACCCGCGCCGCCCCACGGCCTCCGCCGCCGGCCAGCCGAGGATCCGTTCGGCCTCGCGGTTCCAGTGCGTCACCGTCCCGCCCGCGTCCAGCGCGCACAGCGCCGCGTCCATCCCGTCGAGCAGCGCGGCGAGCAGATCGCCGCCCGCGCCCGGCACGGAAGCGGTGTCCCTCGCGGACCCCGTGAAGGCACTCACCTGGCACTCCCCCCGGTAACCCCCCTGATGCAGGCCATTCAACTGGAACGTGACCCAGAACACACCGGGTTCGGCGAAACGGATTCCGAGCGGCGGGGTCAGGTCGGGGAGACGAAACCCGATTCGTAGGCGGCGATCACCGCCTGGGTGCGGTCCCTGGCGCCGAGTTTCGCGAGGATCGCGCTCACGTGGGACTTGACGGTCTCCGTGCCGACGATCAGCCGGGTCGCGATCTCCGCGTTGGACAGGCCCCGGGCCATCAGGCGCAGGACGTCCTCCTCGCGGTCCGTCAGATTCGCCCGGACCAGGGCCTCGTGGGCCTCGTTGGCGGGGTGGTCCCGGCCGTAGGAGGCGGCCAGGTCGCGGACGGCCGCCGGGAAGAGGAGCGAGTCGCCCTCCGCGACCAGGCGGACCGCGTGGACGATCTCCGCCGGCCGGGCCCGCTTGAGGAGGAAGCCGTCGGCGCCGGCGCGCAGCGCCCCGTACACGTACTCGTCGTTCTCGAAGGTCGTCACGACGAGGATCTTGGGCGGGGAGTCGACCGTGCGCAGGACCGCCCGGGTGGCCTCGATGCCGTCCATGAGCGGCATGCGGACGTCCATCGCGACCACGTCGGGGCGCAGGCCGCGGACGAGCGGGACGACGGCGGCGCCGTCCGCGGCCTCGCCGACCACCTCGATGTCCGGCTGGGCCTCCAGGACGGCGCGCAGGCCGGCCCGTACGAGGGGTTCGTCGTCTACGAGGAGGACCTTGATCGTCATCCGGTCAGCCTAGTCAGGTGTGTTCCCGCGCCCGGTCAGCGCAGCGGGAGGACGACGGCGACCCGCCATTCGCCGTCCTTCACACCGGACTTCGCCTCGCCGCCCAGCAGCGCGGCCCGCTCGCGGATGCCGCGCAGGCCGCTGCCGGAGCCGGGGACGGCGGGGGGACGGCCCTCGGGCACGGGGTTGGTGACCAGGAGGCGGAGCCGGCTCCGCTCGGCCGTCACGCGGACCTCGACGGGGACTTGGCCCGCGTGGCGCAGCGCGTTCGTCAGGGCCTCCTGGAGCATCCGGTACGCCTCCCGGGAGACGGGCCCCGGGAGCTCCTCCACGGGGCCGGTGATCTCGGCCTCCACCTGGGCGCCGGAGGAGCGGGCCGAGTCGAGGAGACGGGCGGCCTCGTCCAGCCCGGGGCTCGCGCCGGCCGGCCGGCGGCCGGTCTCGCGGAGCAGCAGCAGGACCCGCTCCAGGTCCTCCAGGGCCGCGCGGCCGGTCTCCTCGATGGTCGCGAGGGCCCGGTCGGTGAACTCGGGGTCCTTCGCCGCGCGGGCGGCGCCGGCCTGGACCACGGCCAGGGTGAGGGCGTGGCCCAGCGAGTCGTGGAGCTCGCGGGCGATCCGGTTCCGTTCGAGAAGGCGCTCCGTGCGCTCCTCCAGGCTCGTCATGCGCTCCTTCACCGACGGTCCGAGGAGGCGGCGGGCGACCCGGGTGTCGAGCCGGCCGCCCGCGACGATCACGGCGAGGAGGGCGAGGAACGGCAGCGGGGCCAGGGCCACCGAGCCCAGGCCGGGCGGCGGGGTCAGGGACCCCACCACGGGCTCCTCGACCGAGGTGTCGAGCAGCACCAGCGTGCACTGGAGCAGCCAGATCGTCAGGAGCCAGGCCAGCAGGCCCGCCTCCATCCGGAAGACCATCCACAGGGCCGTCCTGCCCCGGTCCGCCCAGGAGGCGGACGGGGTCGCCGAGATGCCGGTGGCCGCGCCGTCGGCGTACGCCGTGCTCCGCACCCGGGCGTGCTTGCCGGGGAAGAGCATCAGGCGGGCCTGGAGGCCCTCGGCGCGGCGGGCCGAGGGGATCAGGGCGACCGCCGCGACGAGCGGGACCGGCAGCGCGGCGGCGATCAGCCAGTCCCCGAGGGTCGGGGAGGAGAGTCCGGGATAGATCAGTCCGGCGGCGAGCGGCACGATCGCGCCGATCACCAGGTGCAGCCAACGGGTGTACGTGACCGCCCGGATCAGGGGGCGCAGGAACATCCCTCCATCCTCGCAGCGGCGGCCCGCCCCCGGCTCCCCCGCACGGGGGAGACGGTCCCCCCGGGCAGGGGATGGCACGGAGGGCTCCGGCCGCGAGGCTTGAGCCATGACCAGCATCGACATCACGAACCTCACGAAGCAGTACGGCGGCCGGCACACGACCCGGGCCGTCGACGGGCTGACGTTCCGTGTCGAGCCGGGGCGCGTCACCGGCTTCCTGGGGCCCAACGGGGCCGGGAAGTCCACCACGATGCGGCTCGTCCTCGGCCTCGACCGGCCGACCTCGGGCACCGCCACCATCGGCGGCCGGCCGTACGCGACGCTCGACGAGCCGCTGCGGACGGTCGGCGCGCTCCTCGACGCGCAGGCCGCGCACCCGGCCAGGACCGGCCGTGACCACCTCCGCTTCCTCGCCGCGAGCAACGGCCTGCCGGACCGCCGGGTCGACGAGGTGCTGGAGGAGACGGGCCTGACGTCCGCGGCCCGCCGCCGGATCCGCGGCTACTCGCTGGGCATGCGGCAGCGGCTCGGCATCGCCGCCGCGCTCCTCGGCGACCCGGGGGTGCTGATGCTGGACGAGCCGGCCAACGGCCTGGACCCGGAGGGCATCGTCTGGATCCGCGGGCTGCTGCGCCGGCTGGCCGCCGAGGGCCGCGCGGTCCTGGTCTCCAGCCACCTCATGAACGAGACGGCGACCTTCGCCGACCACCTGGTGGTGCTGGGCCGGGGCCGGCTCCTGGCGGACGTGCCGATGCGGGAGTTCATCGACGCCCACAGCCACGCGCGGGTGCGGGTGCGGACGGGCGATCCGATACGGCTGCGGGCCACGCTGCTCGCACGGGGGTGGACGGTCGGGGACACCGCCGACCGGGACGGCCGGTGGACGGTGGAGGGTGCCTCCGCCGAGGAGATCGGCGCGGTCACCGCCCGCGAGGGCATCCCCGTCTTCGAACTCGCCGACGAGCGCGCCTCGCTGGAGCAGGCGTATCTGGCCCTCACCTCGGACGCCGCCGAGTTCACCGCCCTTACCCCGCAGGAGGTCTGACGTGTCCGCGCTCTCCCCCACCGCCGTGATCCGCTCCGAGTGGATCAAGATCCGGTCGATCCGGTCGAGCCTCGGCTCGCTGCTCGCCGTCCTCGTCGCCGCGGCGGCGATCGCCCTGGCGGTCTTCCCCGCCATCGGGCAGCCGGAGGCGGAGACCGGCGAGATCGACCCGCTGTTCTGGATCTACTACCCGATGAACTTCGTGCAGATCGCCGCGATCTCCTTCGGCGCCACCGCCGCCTCCTCCGAGTTCCTCAACGGCGCCCTGCGGAACTCCCTGGCGGCCGTGCCGCGCCGGGGCCTGCTCTACGGGGCGAAGACGGCGGTCGTGGGGACGGCCGCGCTCGCCATGGGTGTGGTGGCCGGCTTCGTCATGTTCTTCACGGCCAACGCGTTCCTCGGGAAGTACGCGATAGGGATCGGCGATCCGGGCGCCCTGCGGTCCTGCTTCGGCGCCGGGCTCTACCTCGCGCTGATCACGCTGTTCTCGATGGGACTGACCTTCGTGCTGCGCAGCGCGGCGGCGGTGCTGAGCATCCTGATCCCGTTCATCCTCATCGTGTCCTTCGTCATCGGCGGGGTCTCCGAGGGCGTCGCGACCTGGCTCCCGGACCGCGCCGGGCAGCAGATCCTCTTCCAGGAACCCCTCGGGACGCTCGGCGCCTGGAGCGGGCTCGGTGTGACCGCGCTGTGGACGGCGGCCGCGCTCCTCGCCGGGTGGTGGTCGCTCCGGCGGCGGGACGCCTGAGGACGACGGCCCGAAGGCCCCCGGGAACGCAGACGACCCGTGGGCCTTGGTCCCGTCCGCCTAGGTTCGGACGGGAGCCGGCCGGACTTACCGGCGGCCCACGGGTCGGGTGACTGCTTGGGTTTCGGCAGCTGGCCTGCCGAGGTGCACATCGTGCGACGGCAGGCCTTAGCCCGCAGTCACCTCACGAGTCCGAAAAGAAACCATGTTTTCGGATCACCTCCTTTCGCGTGTACCCACACCCTACGAACCGCCCAGGAGGGCCACAAGCGATTTATTCGCCGGGCCGAGGCGGCCCGTGCGCGGGGTCCCGGCCTCGCCGGGCCCGGGCATCAGGGCGGCGGCGAGCGGGAGGAGCGCGCCGGCGCCGTGGGCACGTGAGGCTCCGGGGGGAATCACCGACTGGCGAGTGAGTTTCTATCGGGGACTGCCGCGGTGGCGCAGGATGGACCCGTCGAACCCGAAGGAGGCGAGAGCCATGGCGCGAGCCGTACCCGATCGCGACACCGCCTGCGCCATCGCCCAGGCGGCCGCCGTCATCGGCGACTGGTGGAGCCTGCTGATCGTCCGCGAGGCCGCCCGCGGCCGGCACCGCTTCGACGAGCTCCAGCGCGAGCTCGACATCTCCCGCAAGGTCCTCACCGAGCGGCTCGGCCACCTCGTCGACAGCGGCGTGCTGGAGAGGGTCCCCTACCAGCGGGGCCCCGTCCGGCACGAGTACCGGCTCAGCGCCGCCGGCCGCGACCTGCTGCCCGTCCTGGTCTCCATGCAGGACTGGGCCGACCGCTGGGTCCTCGGCGACGGCACCCTCACCGCCACCGCCGACGCGGACGGCGCCGAGGCGCTGCGCGTCCACACCCTGCCCGGCACCCGGCTGCCCCGGATCACCCTCCCCGCGCACACCGGCGGCGCGCTCGACCCGGTCGACCCGGCCGCCGCCGTCACGGTCCTCTTCTGCTATCCCGCCACCGGACGCCCCAGCCCCCTGCCCGAGGGCTGGAACGACATCCCCGGCACGGTCGGCTGCACCCTGGAGAACCGGCTGTTCAAGGAGGCGTACGGGGCGTTCACGGCGGCCGGGGTCGCCGTCCGCGGCGTCTCCACGCAGCGCCCCGACGAGCAGCGGGCCTTCGCGGACGCCGAGGCGATCCCCTTCCCGCTGCTCTCGGACACGGACACCCGGCTCGCCGCCGCGCTGCGGCTGCCGACCTTCCGGGCCGGGCAGCTGCTGCGGCTCAAGCGGCTGGTCCTGGTCCTGGACCGGGAGCGGACCGTGCGGCACGTCCAGTACCCGGTCACCGACATCCCGGCCGCCGTCCGGACCGCGCTGGCCCTGGGCCGCGCCCTCGCGGAGCCGCCGGACGGGGCGGGAGACGCGGACTGAGCGGCGGCCCCGGACCGGACGGGGACCACGGACCGCGGACCACTGACCGCGGACCACTGACCGCGGACCGCGGACCACTGACCACGGACCACGGACCACGGACCACGGACCACGGACCGCGGCGCCCCGCGGCGGCTAGGGCGCCAGGCGCTCGACCCGCCAGGAGCCGTCCTCGCGGACGTACCGCAGGCGGTCGTGGAGGCGGTTCTCGTGGCCCTGCCAGAACTCGACGGTCTCCGGGACGACCCGGAAGCCGCCCCACTCGGGCGGGATCGGGACCTGCTCGGAGTCGGGGTAGCGGGCGGCCAGCTCCTCGTAGCGGGTGAGCAGCTCCTCCCGGGAGGCGATCACCGAGGACTGCTCGCTCGCCCAGGCGCCCAGCTGGGAGCCGTGCGGGCGGGTGCGGAAGTAGGCGGCGGTCTCGTCGCGGCCGGTGCGGGAGGCGCGGCCGGTGACGATGACCTGGCGGGCCAGCGGGTGCCAGGGGAAGAGCAGCGCGACGTACGGGTTGGCGGCCAGCTCGGTGCCCTTGCGGGAGCCGTAGTTGGTGAAGAAGACGAAGCCGGCGTCGTCGTAGTGCTTGAGCAGGACCGTGCGGGACGACGGGCGTCCGTCGGGGGTCGCGGTCGAGACGACCATCGCGTTCGGTTCGTGGATCGCCGGGCTGGCGGCGGTCTCCTTGAACCAGGACGCGAACTGCCGGATCGGATCGGGGGCGAGATCGGCGGCGGTCAGTTCCTTGGTGCGGTACTGCTCGCGCATGTCGGCGGGGTCCAGGGCGTCGGTCACGGGGCCATCCTGCCGCAGCGGCCCATTCTGCCCGCCACGGCGGGGCACCAATCCTTCGTCGCCGGATCGGCGCAGTGTGCCGGATGTCACGCTTCCCCGCATCATCGGAACCGTACAGACTCATCGGCTGGACGACTGTTGAGTCTCTCCAGCCGCCATCTCGGTTGATCGATCATCGATAGAAGGAGCCGCCTGATGTCCGAGTTCGTACCGGGCCTCGAAGGAGTCGTCGCGTTCGAGACCGAGATCGCCGAACCCGACAAGGAAGGCGGCGCGCTGCGCTACCGCGGGGTCGACATCGAGGACCTCGTCGGCCACGTCTCCTTCGGCAACGTGTGGGGTCTCCTCGTCGACGGCGCCTTCAACCCCGGTCTGCCGGCCGCCGAGCCCTTCCCGATCCCGGTCCACTCCGGTGACATCCGCGTCGACGTGCAGTCCGCGCTCGCCATGCTCGCGCCCGTCTGGGGTCTCAAACCGCTCCTCGACATCTCCGCCGAGCAGGCCCGCGACGACCTCGCCCGCGCCGCCGTCATGGCCCTCTCCTACGTCGCCCAGTCCGCGCGCGGCCAGGGCCTCCCGATGGTCCCGCAGAGCGAGATCGACAAGGCCGAGTCCGTCGTCGAGCGGTTCATGATCCGCTGGCGCGGCGAGCCGGACCCGAAGCACGTCAAGGCCGTCGACGCGTACTGGACCTCGGCCGCCGAGCACGGCATGAACGCCTCCACGTTCACCGCCCGCGTCATCGCCTCCACCGGCGCCGACGTGGCCGCCGCCCTCTCCGGCGCCGTCGGCGCCATGTCCGGCCCGCTGCACGGCGGCGCGCCCTCCCGCGTCCTCGGCATGATCGAGGAGATCGAGCGGACCGGCGACGCCACGGCCTACGTGAAGCAGGCCCTCGACAAGGGCGAGCGCCTGATGGGCTTCGGCCACCGCGTCTACCGCGCCGAGGACCCCCGCGCCCGGGTGCTGCGCCGCACCGCGAAGGAGCTGGACGCCCCGCGCTACGAGGTGGCCGCCGCGCTGGAGAAGGCCGCCCTGGAGGAGCTGCACAACCGCCGTCCGGACCGGATCCTCGCGACGAACGTCGAGTTCTGGGCGGCCATCGTCCTGGACTTCGCCGAGGTCCCGGCGCACATGTTCACGTCGATGTTCAGCTGCGCCCGTACGGCCGGCTGGTCGGCGCACATCCTGGAGCAGAAGCGCACCGGCCGCCTGGTCCGCCCCTCCGCCCGCTACACGGGCCCCGGCAAGCGGGACCCGCGTGAGATCGAGGGCTACGCGGACATCTCGGGCTGACGGCCTGACGGCCGGCCGGCGGCTATGCCGGCAGGTCCTGGCGGAGGAGGAGGTCCGCGTGGTGGCGCGCCGCGACCAGCGGATGCGCGCGGACCTTCCCCTTCAGCTCGTTGCGCCCGTACTCGGCGAAGAGCGGGTTCGCCGGGTCGACCGTGACGCCCGGCGCCCGGTCGGCGAACGGGAAGTCGAGCGGGGCGATCCGGGCGTCGAGCCGCGGGTTGTAGAAGAACGGGACGGAGAACCGTTCCGTCGCACCGGGCGGGGAGACGACCCGGTGGTTGGTGGCGATCAGGTAGCCGTTCGTCGCGACTTCGAGGAGTTCACCGAGGTTGACGACGAAGGCGCCGGGCAGCGGCGGCACGTCGTGGAACCTCCCGTCCTCCCGCTGCACCTGGAGCCCGCCGACCTGGTCCTGGAGCAGCAGGGTCAGGAAGCCGTAGTCCTTGTGGGCGCCGACGCCCTGGTCGTCGCCGTCGCCACTGCTGCCCGGGTAGCGCACCAGCTTGAGGTGCGGGTGGGCGCGGGGCCCGAAGATGTCGGCGTAGAAGTCCTCGCGCGCGCCGATCGAGGCGAGCAGCTCGCGCAGCAGCCTCTCGGCGACGCCGCTGAGCCGGTCGATCCAGTGCAGGGCCGCCGTACGCAGCTCGGGCAGGGCCTCGGGCCACTGGTTCGGCCCCTCCAGCCACCAGTACGGCGGCTCCCACGGCGCGGGCACGCGGGCGGGCCGCTCGGCGCCGATGTCGAGCTGGTCGCGCCAGTCCCGGGCCCCCTGGGTGCGCTCGTCGCCGACCCGGGTGTAGCCGCGGAAGTGCGGGGAGTTGAGGTTGTCGACGGCCCGCCGGTCCGCCTCGGGCAGGGCGAAGAAGGCGTGCATGGCGTCGGTGAGCGCCCGGATCTCGCCCTGGGTCACACCGTGCCCGACCAGCTGGAAGAACCCCACGTCGTGGGCGGCCGAGTGCAGCTGGGCGTGGAGCAGCCGACGGGCGTCGGGACCGCGGTCGGCGGCGGAGAGGTCGACGATCGGGAGCTGCGAGGCGTACGAGAGGGAGGGGGCGGTGGTGGTGGCGCTGAGGCTCATGGATGCGTCCGCGGATGTACGGGTCCCGGGGCGGCCGCCGGGGTGGGGCGGGGGCCACGGGTGCCGGTCGACAGGGGTCGGTTGAGGGACCCGTCGGGGCGTGAGGGTTGCTGCCCCTGGGGTCAGGCGGCGCGGCGACAGCTCATGCTCGTGACGCGGACGAAGTCCACGTGACGGCGGCGAACGAGCAGAGGCATGCGACCAGCGTACTGCGCCCCGCCCACTCCGCCTGTGGCCCGGACCACAGGCGGCGACGGAGAGAGGCCGGAGTCCCGGACGCCCGGAGACCCGGAAGCCCGGAAGCCCGGAGACCCGGAAGCCCGGAGACCCGGAAGCCCGGAGACCCGGAAGCCCGGAGGTCGAGGGGACCCCGGGCAGAGGGGACCCGGGCCGAAGACAGGCCCGGGGCCGAAGGGGCTCGCCCGCGCCTCGGTCCGGCCGGTGGTTCGGTGCCCCCGGGGCGGTCTGGCGGCGGGCGGGAGGGGTTGTGGTTCGCGTCACAGCCGGGGGCGGCGGGAGGGGCCTGTTCAGGAAGGCGGTTCGTACGCGAAGATCGGCGCCTCGCATGTCACGCGCATGCCAATCATCTCGTCGCCGCGTCCCCGCGCAGGAGGATGTCCATGACCGCCCGCCGCACCCCCCGCCGCCTCCTGGCCGCCGCAGCCGTCACCCTGGCCGCCGCCGGAGCGCTCCTCCCCTCCCCCGGAGCCACCGCCGCGACCGCGCCCCAGGCCCGGGTCTTCATGGTCAACCCGGTCCAGGCCACCGGCGACCAGACCCTCGCGGACCACAAGGACGCGCCCGGCGACGTCCCCGCCTCCGCCTACGCCCTCGCGACCCTCCGCAACCTCGACGCGAGCGGCGGGCTCTCCGGGAAGTGGGTCTCCGTCCGCTCCGAGACCGGCAAGCCCGCGACGGTCGCGCAGGCCGCCTCGTACGGCCGCTCCGACGACAGGTTCGAGCAGGTCATGGCGTACTTCTGGGTCAACGAGGGCCAGGAGTACCTCCAGAGCCTCGGCTTCGGCACCGAGCTGCCCGGCGCCAACGACCGCGTCCAGCCGGTCCGGCTCAACCAGTGGGGCGCCGACAACTCCTTCTTCACCGACAAGAAGGCCGAGATCCGCTTCGGCAAGGGCGGCGTCGACGACGCCGAGGACGCGGAGGTGATCCTCCACGAGTACGGCCACGCCGTGCACCACGCCCAGGTCCCCGGCTTCGGCTCCTCCGCCGAGGCCGGCGCGATCGGCGAGGCCTTCGGCGACTACCTCGCCGTCGCCGTCGGCACCCACGCGGTCCAGAAGTACGGCTGGCCCATGAAGGCCGAGCAGGCGTGCGTCGCCGACTGGGACGCCACCGGCTACAGCGCCGCCCCGCACTGCCTGCGCCGCCTCGACGGCACCAAGACCTACGCCGACCGCGAGGGCGAGGTCCACGCCGACGGCGAGATCTGGTCCCGCGCCCTCTTCGACATCCGCCAGGCCCTCGGCGCCCGCACCGCCGACCGGATCGTCGTGAACGCCCAGTTCGGCTTCGCGCCCGACACCTCCTTCGAGGCCGCCGCCCGGACGACCGTCGAGACCGCCCGCCGGATGTACGGCGCCGACGCGGAGGCCGCCGTCCGGGACGCCTTCCGGGCCCGGGAGATCCCCGGCGTCTGACCCGCCGACCGGTGCGGCGCCGGCCGGTGCGGCCCGGCGCCGCCCGGCCCTGTCCGGGTCGGCCCTGTCCGGGCTGGCCCTGTCCGGGTCGGCCCTGTCCGGGTCGGCCCTGTCCGGGCCGCGGAGGCGTACGGCACAGTGGACGGTGTGCTGATCACCGTCGCGGACGTCGAAGCCGCAGCCGAACGCCTCACCGGACACGTCGTCCGCACCCCCACCCTGCCCAGCCCCGGGCTGACCGCCCTCCTCGGCACCGCCGCCGACGTCACCGTCAAGCTGGAACTCCTCCAGCGCACCGGCTCGTTCAAGGCCCGGGGGGCGGTCGCCAAGCTCCTCGCCCTGGACGAGGCCGAGCGGGCCGCCGGTGTCGTCGCCGTCAGCGGCGGCAACCACGGCATCGGGCTCGCCGTCATGGCCGGGGCGCTCGGCGTCCGGGCGACCGTCGTCATGCCGCGCACCGCGCCCGCCCGCGCCGTGGAGACCGCGAAGGCCGCCGGGGCGGAGGTCCTCCTCGCCGACACCATGCCCGGAGCCTTCGCCCTCATGGAGGAGCTGCGGGCCGGCGGTCTCACCCTCGTCCACCCCTTCGACGACCCGGTCGTCGTCGCCGCCCAGGGCACCGTCGGCCTGGAGCTCGCCGAGGACGCCGGGGAACTCACCGACGTCCTCGTCAGCATCGGCGGCGGCGGTCTGATCGCCGGCGTCGCCACCGCCCTGCGCGCCCGCCGCCCCGGCGTGCGCGTCTGGGGCGTCGAGACCGAGGGCGCCCACGCCATGGCGGCGGCGCTCGCCGCGGGCGGACCGGTGCCGGTGGAGCTCTCCTCGGTCGTCACGACGCTGAGCGCCCCCGCCGTCTCCCCGCTCACCTACGCGCACGTCTCCGCGCTCGTCGAGGACGTGCTCACGGTGACCGACGCGGAGGCCGTCCAGGGCACCCTCGACCTGGCCGAGCACGCCAAGGTGTGGGCCGAGCCCGCGGCCGGTTGTCTGCTGCCGGCCGCCCGCCGTGTCCTGGACCGCGTCGGCCCCGACGCCCGCCTCGGCCTGGTCGTCTGCGGCGGCAACGCGACCACCGCCGACGTGGCCGCCTGGGCGGACCGCTTCGGCCTGCGCTGACCCGCCGCCGCACCGGGAACGGCGGCGCGTCGAGGGCGTCGGCAGGTCGAGGGCGTTCCCGGCGCGTCGAGGGCGTCGGCAGGTCGAGGGCGTTCCCGGCGCGTCGAGGGCGTCGGCAGGTCGTGTCGGCAGGTCGAGGGCGTCGGCGCGTCGAGGGCGTCAGCGCTCCGAGAGCGCCTCGTCGATCAGCCGGGACCACTGGGCCACCACACGGTCCCGGCGGCCCGTGTCGTCCGTCAGGAGGGTCGCGAGCCCCAGGCCCCGGGCCATGTCCAGCAGGCCCTGGACGGTCTCGCGGACCCCGGGCCGCGACTCGTCGGCGCCGAGCAGTTCGACGGCGATCCGATGGGACTCGCGGCCGACGCGGGCCTCCAGCTCGGTGACCCGGTCACGGAGCTGTTCCTCGTTCGAGGCCGCCACCCACAGCTGGAGGGCGGCCCGGAACAGGGGGCCGGTGAAGAGGCCGACGAGCCCGGCGACGGTCTGCGTCCGGTCGTCGGTCGGCAGCGCCCGCAGCGCCTGCGAGCGCTCCTCGGCCACGTACTCGACCGCCGCCGTGAACAGGTCCTCGCGGGTCGGGAAGTGGTGCTGGGCCGCGCCCCGCGACACCCCCGCCCGCTCGGCGACCACGGCCACGGTCGACCCCGCCCAGCCGTACTCGGCCAGGCAGGCCACCGCGGCCTCCAGCAGCCGCTGCCGCGTGACCCGGCTCCGGTCCTGCTTGGGCCCCCGGTCGGGGGCCGCGTGCCCGTCCCGTCGCGGGCCCCGGTCACGGGCCGCCTGCCCGTCCGCCCTCCGGTCCCCGTCGGGGGCCGGAGGTCCGTCCTGTCGGTGTGCGGTCACAGCCGCCATTCGGGGTCCCGTCGTTCGAGGAAGGCCGTCATGCCCTCGCGCGCCTCGGCGGAGGCGAAGAGCGTGGCCGATCGCTGCACGAGCTCCTCCGCGTCGCGCTCGAAGGCCTCCAGGACTCTAGCGGTGACCAGCCGTTTCGCCTCGCGCAACCCCTGCGGCGAGCCCGCCCGCAACCCGTCCAGGACCGCCCCGAGCTCCTCCTCCCCGGCCGTGACGAGCCCCATCGCCCGCGCCTCGGGCACGCCGAACCGCTCGCCCGTCAGATAGTGGCGGGCCGCCGCGCGCGGCTCCAGCCTCGGCAGCAGGGTCAGCGAGATGACCGCCGGCGCGACCCCGATCCGTACCTCCGTGAGCGCGAAGTCCGCTCCCTCCCCCGCCACCACGATGTCGCAGGCGCCCAGCAGCCCGAGGCCGCCCGCCCGGGCCCGGCCGCCGGCGGTGACGTGCCCGACGACCGGTTTCGGCAGCTCCACGACCTGCCGGAGCAGATCGACGAAGGCGTACGGGCTCGGCGGCGCCTTCAGGTCGGCTCCCGCGCTGAACGTGGAGCCGGTGTGCGTGAGCACCACCGCCCGCACGGCGGGGTCCTTCCCGGCCGCCGCGAGCGCCTCGGCGAGTTCGGCGACGAGAGCGGCCGAGAGGGCGTTGCGGGTGTCCGGGGAGTCGAGGGCGAGGGTGGTGATCCCCCGCTCCTCGGTGACGGCGATCAGACTCATGAACGGCCCCTCGGCTCTCTCTCGGCTCGTACCCGTACCCGCGCTCGTACCCGTATGCGCGCTCGTACCCGTATGCGTGCTCGTACCCGTATGCGTGCTCTGACGTGTGGCTCCCCCTCGGACCGGCGCCCGGGCTCGGGCGCCCGGCGCCCGCGCTCAGCCGCCCCGCAGCTCCCGCCGCAGGATCTTCCCGGAGGCCGCCCGGGGCACCGCGTCGACGAACTCCACGGCCCGGACCCTCTTGTACGGGGCGACCCGCGCGGCCACGTGTGCCATGACGTCCTCGGCGGTCAGCCCGGGCGCGGCCGGCTGCCGCACCACGAACGCCTTCGGGATCTCCGTCCCCTCCGCGTCCGTCACCCCGATGACGGCCGCGTCGGCGACGCCCTCGTGGGTGAGGAGCAGCGCCTCCAGCTCGGCCGGGGCGACCTGGAAGCCCTTGTACTTGATCAGCTCCTTGACCCGGTCCACGACGTACAGCCAGCCGTCCGCGTCGACCCGCCCGATGTCGCCCGTGTGCACCCACCCGTCGGCGTCGATCATCGCGGCGGTCGCCTCCGGCCGCCCCAGGTACCCCTTCATCACCTGCGGTCCCCGGATGGCGATCTCGCCCTCCTCCCCCGGCGCCGCGTCCTTCGCGGGGTCGTCGAGCGAGAGGATCCGCATCTCGGTGGAGGGCAGCAGCTTGCCGACGGTGCCGGGCGGGGGGTTCTCGGCGCTGAGCGGCGTGACGTGCGTCCCCGGCGACAGCTCGGTCATGCCGTACGCCTGCCGCACCGGCGGCAGCCCGAGCCGCGCCGAACACGCCGCCGCGAGCGCCGCGTCGAGCGGGGCGGCCGCGCTGACGATGTACTCCAGCGAGGACAGGTCGTACGCGGCGACCGCCGGGTGCTTGGCGAGCGCGAGGACGATCGGCGGAGCCACGTACAGGCCGTTGATGCGGTGCTTCTGGATCGCGCCGAGGAAGGTGTCGAGTTCGAAGCGCGGCAGGACGACGACGGTGGCGCCCTGCCGCAGCGGGGCGTTCATCAGGGCCGTGAGCCCGTAGATGTGGAAGAAGGGGAGGACGGCGAGGATGCGGTCCCCCGGCCCCATCGGGATGAACGGCTCCAGCTGCGCCAGGTTGGTGGCGACGGAGGCGTGGGTGAGCATCACGCCCTTGGGGACGCCGGTCGTGCCGGAGGAGTACGGGAGGGCGGCGACGTCCTCGCCGGGGTCGAAGTCGAGCGCGGGCTCGGGGGCCGTGGACCCGAGGAAGGCCTGGAGCGAGCGCACCCCGGCCCCCTCCGGTGCCGCGTCGCAGACGAGGATCTCCTCGATCCCGCCCGCGAGTTCGGCGGCGGCCCGGGCGGCCGGCAGCAGCGGCGAGACGGTGACGATCCAGCGCGCCGCCGAGTCCCGCAGCTGCTTCGCGAACTCCTCGGGGGTGGCGAGCGGGTGGATGGTGGTGACGGAGGCGCCGGCCCGGGTGGCGGCGTAGAACGCGACCGGGAACAGCACGGTGTTGGGGCTGTGCAGCGCGAGCACGTCCCCCTTCCGGACCCCCGCCTCGGCGAGTCCGGCGGCGACCCGCCGGTGGAAGGCGTCCACCTGCGCGTACGACAGGGTCAGTTCGCCGGCGCCGTCGACCAGCGCGGGCGCGTCCCCGTACTCGGCGGCCCGGCCCAGGACGGCGTCGTGGATGGGGAGGGAGAGGGTGGGAACGGGCTCGTACTCGCTGTGGAACACCATGCGTGGCCCCCTGGAGAGAGGTGGAAGGTGGTCGCCAGGATCGCTCGTGCGGGTACCGCTTGGGGAGACCCCGTCAGCGCTCGGGGAGACCTTGTCAGCCTCCCGCAAAACAATCAAGCATGCGTGCTTTGTTTATTCGCCGACCGCGGGGCGGGCCGGGGGTCCGGACCCTCCGGACCCCCGGCCCGGGCCGTCAGTTCTCGCAGCCGACGCCGTCACCGTCGCGGTCCAGCCGGCGGCTGTACCCCGGGTCGCCGGCGTGGATGGGCGCGGCGCCGGCCGCGCGGACCGCGTCGCAGTTGGCGTAGTACGCCTCCGGCTCGGGCTCGGCGGTCTCCGGCGGCTGCGTCGTCTGGACCGGCTTCGGCTTGGGCTTGGGGGTGGTGGGCGCCGGCTTCGGGGCCTGGGTGGTCGGCTTCGGGGCCGGGGTGGTCGGCGCCTGGGTGGTCGGCTCGGGGGTCCGCGTGGTCGGGGCGGCCGTGGTCGGCTCCGGGGTGGGCGTCGGCGTCTCGGTCGTCGGCTCGGGCGTCGGCGTCGGGCTCTCGCTCGTCGGCTCGGGCGTCGGGGTCGCCGTGGCCGTCACCGTCACCGCCGGCTTCGGGTCGTCCGCGTCCTTCTCCGCCGGCGGGTCCATGAGCATCACCACGACGAACCACAGGGCGGACAGGACCGTCGCCACGGTCTTCGTCCGGTTGGTCCACAGGCCCAGCCAGGCCAGGACTATGCCCGCCGGCGGGAAGAGGACGAGCAGGGTGACGATCAGCGCCGGATGCTGCCACCAGCGTCTGGGGGGCTGCCACGCCGGGGCGGGCTGGTACGGGTTCGACTGCGGGTACACGCGCGGCTCCAAGGTCCTGAAGGGGGACGGCGGCACCGAGCGGAGTGCCGTGGCCGTGGATCGTACACAGGACCTTCACAACCCGTGGGCCGCATCGGCGGTTCGCGGCCTCGGGCGCCACGGGAGGCGCCCGGAGGCGGCGGGCCACCGGGGCGCGAGGGGGGCCGCCGCGCTCCCGGAGGAGCGCGGGGGACCCCGCCTCGAACCGCCGGTTCAGTACGACTTGGGCAGGCCCAGGGTGTGGGCGGAGACGTAGTTCAGGATCATCTCCCGGCTGACCGGGGCGATCCGGGCCACCCGGGAGGCGGTGACCAGCCGGGCGAGGCCGAACTCCTTGGTGAGGCCGTTGCCGCCGAGGGTGTGCACGGCGGTGTCCACGGCCTTCACGCAGGCCTCGGCCGCCGCGTACTTCGCCATGTTGGCGGCCTCGCCCGCGCCGAGGTCGTCGCCCGCGTCGTACAGCTTCGCCGCCTTCTGCATCATCAGCCGGGCGAGTTCGAGCTCGATGTGGGCCACCGCGAGCGGGTGCGCGATCGCCTGGTGGGAGCCGATGGGCGCCTTCCAGACCTGCCGCTCCTTGGCGTAGGAGACGGCGCGTTCGAGGGCGTGGCGGCCCATGCCGATCGCGAAGGCGGCCGTCATGATCCGCTCCGGGTTGAGGCCCGCGAAGAGCTGGAGGAGGCCCGCGTCCTCGTCGCCGACGAGCGCGTCGGCGGGCAGGTGGACGTCGTCGAGGGTGAGCTCGAACTGCTTCTCGTCCGCGTCGAGTTCCATCTCGATGTGGCGCCGGCCGAAGCCGGGGGTGTCGCGGGGCACGACGAAGAGGCACGCCTTGAGGTTGCCGGTGCGGGCGTCCGAGGTGCGGCCGACGATCAGGGTCGCGTCGGCGATGTCGACGCCCGAGACGAAGACCTTGCGGCCGTTGAGGACCCAGCCGTCCTCGGTGCGGGTGGCGGTGGTGGTGATGCGGTGGGAGTTGGAGCCGGCGTCGGGCTCGGTGATGCCGAAGGCCATCGTCTTCGAGCCGTCCGCGAGCCCGGGCAGCCACGCCTCCTTCTGCCCGTCCGTGCCGAAGCGGGAGATGACCGTGCCGCAGATCGCGGGCGAGACGACCATCATCAGGAGCGGGGCCCCGGCGGCGCCGGCCTCCTCCAGGACGATGGACAGCTCGGCCATGCCGCCGCCCCCGCCGCCGTACTCCTCCGGCAGGTTCACGCCCAGGTAGCCGAGCTTGCCGGCCTCCGCCCACAGGGCCGCCCGGTCGAACCCGGGACCGTGACGGCGTCCGAGGGCGGAGACGGCGGCACGGAGCTCGGTGTGCTCCCGGGGCTCTACGTCGGTGCTCATACGGTGTCTTCCTCCTGGTCTTCGGCCTGTACGTCTTCGGTCTGTACGACGGCGAGCAGGGCGCCGACCTCGACCTGGCGGCCGGGGGCGGCGTGGAGCGCGGTGAGCGTGCCGGAGGCGGGAGCGGTGACGCGGTGCTCCATCTTCATCGCCTCCAGCCAGAGCAGCGGCTGTCCGGCCTCGACCCGCTCGCCGACGGCGAGGCCGTCCGCGAGCCGGACGACGGTGCCGGGCATCGGCGCGAGGAGGGACCCGGGGAGGGTCCGCTCGCGCGGGTCGGTGAAGCGCGGGCGGGCCACGAGGCGGTGGGGCCCGACGTGGACGGTGCCGTCGCCGTACCCGGTGACCTCGAAGTCCCTTACCACCCCGTCGACTTCGAGCCGGACGCGATCGGGCGCGACGGCCACGGCCCGCACGCCCCCGGGCGCGAGGACCTCGAAGCCGCCGTCCCGGGCCGGCCGGTAGCGCACCTCCACGTCCCCTTCGTACGTCCGGACCTCGTCCTGCGAGCGGAGGTTCCGCCAGCCGCCGCCGAAGCGGCCCCGGCGGGCGGCGGCCCCGGCGAGCGCGGCGGCGACGGCCGCCACCTCGGCCCCGTCCGGAGCACGGCTCAGGGACGGGAGGTCGCGGTCGTAGAAGCCGGTGTCGAGGGCGGCCGGGTCGGTGAAGCCGGGGTGCCGCAGCGAGGCGACGAGCAGGTCCCGGTTGGTGACGGGCCCGTGCAGCCGGGCCCGTTCCAGGGCGTGGGCGAGCTTGCGGACGGCCGCCTCGCGGGTCGGCGCGTGCGCGACGACCTTGGCGAGCATGGGGTCGTAGTGGACGCCGACCGCGTCCCCGGAGACGTACCCGGTGTCGACGCGGACACCGTCGGGGAACTCGAACCGGCGCAGCACCCCCGTCTGCGGTGCCCACCCCGCCGCCGGGTCCTCCGCGTAGAGCCGGGCCTCCACGGCGTGGCCGTGCGCGGCGGGCGGCTCGGGGGGCAGGGCGCGGCCCTCGGCGACGGCGAGCTGGAGGGCGACGAGGTCGACGCCGTGGACGGCCTCGGTCACCGGGTGCTCGACCTGGAGGCGGGTGTTCATCTCCAGGAAGTGCGCCCGCCCGTCGGCGACCAGGAACTCGACCGTGCCCGCGCCGACGTAGCCGACGGCCTTCGAGGCCGCCACCGAGGACCCGTACAGCTCCTCGACGAGCGCGTCCGGCAGGCCGGGCGCCGGGGCCTCCTCGACGACCTTCTGGTGCCGCCGCTGGAGCGAGCAGTCGCGGGTGCCGAGCGCCCACACGGTGCCGTGGGTGTCGGCGAGGATCTGCACCTCGACGTGGCGCCCGTTCTCCACGTACGGCTCGACGAACACCTCGCCGTCCCCGAAGGCGCTCTCCGCCTCGGCCGACGCCGCCTTCAACTCGCCTTCCAGTTCTGCGAGTTCATGGACGACCCGCATGCCGCGCCCGCCGCCGCCCGCCGCCGCCTTCACCAGCACCGGCAGGGCGTCGGCGGTGACGTCCGCCGGGTCGAGGGGCGCGATGCCGAGGAGCTCCTTGGCGCGGGTCTTCGACGCCATCGCCTCGATGGCCTCCGGCGGCGGACCGATCCAGCACAGCCCGGCCTCCGTCACGGCCCGGGCGAAGCCGGCGTTCTCGGAGAGGAAGCCGTACCCGGGGTGCACGGCGTCCGCGCCCGCCGCGAGCGCCGCCGCGACGATCAGCTCCCCGCGCAGGTACGTCTCCGAGGGCGCCGCCCCCGGCAGCCGTACCGCCGCGTCCGCCTCCCGCACGTGCAGGGCGTCCGCGTCGGCGTCCGAGTACACGGCGACGGTCGCGATGCCCAGCTCCCGGCAGGTGCGGAAGACCCGGCAGGCGATCTCACCACGGTTCGCGACCAGTACGGTCGAAATCATCAGGGCCTCACATTCGGAAGACGCCGAAGCCGCCGCGCGCGCCCTCGACCGGTGCCGTGTGGATCGCGGACAGGCACAGCCCGAGGACCGTGCGGGTGTCGCGGGGGTCGATGACCCCGTCGTCGTAGAGCAGTCCGGAGAGGAAGTGCGGCAGCGACTCGGACTCGATCTGCGCCTCGACCATGGCCCGCAGCCCGGCGTCGGCCTCGGCGGCCTTGTCGTCGTACGGCAGCCCCTTCGCCGCCGCCGCCGCCCGCGTCACGATCGACAGCACGCCGGCGAGCTGCTGCGGTCCCATGACGGCGGACTTGGCGCTCGGCCAGGCGAAGAGGAACCGGGGGTCGTACGCCCGCCCGCACATGCCGTAGTGCCCGGCGCCGTAGCTCGCCCCCATGAGGACGGACAGGTGGGGCACGCGGGAGTTCGACACCGCGTTGATCATCATCGCGCCGTGCTTGATGATGCCGCCCTGCTCGTACTCCTTGCCGACCATGTAGCCGGTGGTGTTGTGGAGGAAGAGCAGCGGGATGTCACGCTGGTTCGCCAGCTGGATGAACTGGGCGGCCTTCTGCGACTCGGCGGAGAAGAGCACCCCCTGCGCGTTCGCGAGGATCCCCACCGGATAGCCGTGCAGCCGCGCCCACCCCGTGACCAGCGACGGCCCGTACAGCGGCTTGAACTCGTCGAAGTCGGAGCCGTCGACGAGCCGGGCGATCACCTCGCGCGGGTCGAACGGCGTCCGGAGGTCGCCGGGGACGATCCCGAGCAGCTCCTCGGCGTCGTGCTTCGGCGGCTCCACGGCGAGCGGGTCCGGATCCGGGTGCGCCTTGCGGTGGTTGAGGCGGGCGACGATCCGGCGGGCCTGCCGGATCGCGTCGGCCTCGTCGACGGCGTAGTGGTCGGCGAGCCCGGAGACCCGGGCGTGCATCGCCGCGCCGCCCAGGGACTCGTCGTCGCTCTCCTCGCCGGTCGCCATCTTCACCAGCGGCGGGCCGCCGAGGAAGACCTTCGACCGGTCCTCGATCATCACCGTGTGGTCGGACATGCCGGGCACGTACGCCCCGCCGGCCGTCGAGTTGCCGAAGACGACCGCGATCGTCGGGATCCCGGCGGCGGAGAGCCGGGTGAGGTCGCGGAAGAGCGCCCCGCCCGGGATGAAGATCTCCTTCTGGGAGGGCAGGTCGGCGCCGCCGGACTCGACGAGCGAGATGACCGGGAGCCGGTTGGCGTACGCGATCTCGTTGGCCCGCAGCGCCTTCTTCAGCGTCCACGGGTTGGAGGCGCCGCCCCGCACGGTGGGGTCGTTGGCGGTGATCAGGCACTCGACGCCCTCCACGACCCCGATGCCGGTGACCAGGGACGCCCCTACGGGGTAGGCGCTGCCCCAGGCGGCGAGCGGCGACAGCTCCAGGAAGGGCGAATCGGGGTCGACCAGCAGCTCGATCCGCTCCCGGGCGAGCAGCTTGCCGCGCTCGCGGTGCCGGGCGGTGTACTTCTCGCCGCCGCCGGCGAGCGCCTTGGCGTGCTCGGCGTCGAGGGAGTCGAGCTTCTCCAGCATCGCGGTGCGATGGTCCTGGTAGTCGGTGCCGCCGGTGTCGAGGGCGGAGGCGAGGACGGTCACAGCAATCCCTCCGGGATGTCCAGGTGCCGGCTGCGGAGCCATTCGCCGAGCGCTTTGGCCTGGGGGTCGAAACGGGCCTGGGAGGCGACGCCCTCGCCGAGGATCCCGGCGACGGTGAAGTTCACCGCCCGCAGCAGCGGGAGCACATGCCGGGTGACGTCCGACCCGGCCGTCTCCGGCAGGAGTGCGCGGAACCTCTCGACGGTGAGCGTGTGGGCGAGCCAGCGCCACTCCGCCTCCGTCCGCACCCACACCCCCACGTTCGCGTCCCCGCCCTTGTCGCCGCTGCGGGCCCCCGCGATCCGCCCGAGGGGGGCACGGACCGTGGGTCCCGGCGGCAGCGGCTCGGGCAGGGCCGGTTCGGGTACGGGTGCCAGGGCGCGGGCCGCCGGCGGCACGGGGACGGCGACCCGGGCGCCGTCGGGCAGCACCGCCGTGTGCGGGACGTCCCCGGCGGGCACGTACGCCGTCTCGAAGACCCCGTAGGGGGCGCCCTTGCCCGGCGGGGCGGTCACATGGAAGCCCGGGTAGCTGGCCAGGGCCAGCTCGATGGCCGCCCCCGTCAGGGTCCGCCCCACCTTCTCGGGGTCCCGGTCGCGGACGACGAGCCGCAGCAGCGCGCTCGCGGTCTCCTCGGTGGCGGCGTCCTCCCGGTCGGTGCGGGCCAGCTCCCAGCGCACCTCGGCGGGCGGCGCGGCGGCGAGCGCGGCACCGACCTGCTCCCGGACGAGCGCGGCCTTGGCCTCCACGTCGAGACCGGTGAGGACGAAGACGACCTCGTTGCGGTGGCCGCCGAGCCGGCAGCGCCCCACCTTGAGCGTGGCCGGCGGCGCCTCGCCCCGCACCCCGTCGATCCGCACCCGGTCCGGCCCGTCCTGCGTGAGCCGCACCGAGTCCAGCCGGGCGGTCACGTCGGGCCCCGCGTACCGGGCGCCGGAGGTCTCGTACAGCAACTGGGCGGTGACGGTGCCGACGTCGACGACCCCGCCGGTGCCGGGGTGCTTGGTGACGACCGCCGACCCGTCCTCCTCCACCTCGGCCAGCGGGAAGCCCGGCCGCAGCAGGAGCTTCGGGTCGTGGTCGCGGAAGAACGCGTAGTTCCCGCCGGTGGCCTGCGTGCCGCACTCCAGGACGTGCCCGGCGACGACCGCCCCGGCGAGCCGGTCGTACTCCTCCGGGCCCCACCCGAAGTGCCACTGCGCGGGCCCGGTGACGAGCGCCGCGTCCGTCACCCGCCCGGTGACGACGACGTCCGCGCCGGCCGCGAGACAGGCCGCGATCCCGGCACCGCCCAGGTAGGCGTTGGCGGTCAGGACGCCCGCCTCGCCCGGCAGCCGGTCGCCCTCGACGTGCCCGACCCGGGTCGGGAGGCCCAGCCGCGCGGCCAGCGCCCGCAGGGCGTCGGCGAGCCCCGCCGGATTGAGCCCGCCGGCGTTGACGACGATCCGCGTGCCCCGGTCGTGGGCGAGCCCCAGTCCCTCCTCCATCTGCCGCAGGAAGGTCTTCGCGTACCCGGCGGACGGGTCCTTCAGCAGGTCCCGCCCGAGGATCAGCATGGTCAGCTCGGCGAGGTAGTCGCCGGTGAGCACGTCGAGCCGGCCACCGGTCAGCATCTCGCGGACGGCACCGAACCGGTCGCCGTAGAAACCGGAGGCGTTCCCGATCCTCAGCGGCGTCACCGCGTGCCCTCCCGCGGCGCGCGCCCCGCCCCCGCCGGCCCGGCGAACGCCTGGGCGATGCCGAGCCAGTGCTCCGCGTCCGCCCCCTCCGCGCGCAGCCCGGTGTCGTCCCGGTGCGCCCGCTGGGTCACCAGGAGGCAGAACTCCAGCGCGTCCCCGCTGACCCGCTGGGCGGCGTCCTCGGGTCCGTACGTCCACGACTCCCCGTCCGGCGCGACGAGTTCCACCCGGAAAGGCTCGGCGGGCGGCTGCTCCCCCCGCACGAGGTACGCGTAGTCACGGGCCCGGTGCCCGATCCAGGCCACGTGCCGCAGCCGCGCGGTCGGCTCCCGTACGACCCCGAGGGCGTCGGCGACGTCCTGCCCGTGCGCCCAGGTCTCCATCAGCCGGGCGGTGGCCATCGCCGGGGCGCTCATCGGCGGCCCGTACCAGGGGAACCTCCCGCCCGGGGGCACCGCGAGCAGCGCCTCCCGCAGCAGCCGCCGCCCCTCCCGCCACCCCGCCAGCAGCTCGCCGGGCGGCAGCGCCGCCCCCTCCTCGGCACCGTCGTCGACGAACCGCTCGGGCGAGGCCAGCGCCTTCTCCACCTCCACGGCGAATCCCCCGGCGTCGGTCACCGCGAGCAGCGCGGCCCGGTCGGTCCAGGCGAGGTGGGCGATCTGGTGGGCGATGGTCCAGCGCGGCGCGGGGGTCGCCCGTCGCCACTGCTCCTCGCTCAACTCCTTGACGATCGCGTCGAGTTCGTCGCCTTCGGCACGGAGATCGGCGAGAAGGTCGGCGGGGTCGGACACGGTGCGCTCCCCTCGGGAGGACGGGCCTGAGGAGTCGGAGCATGGCAGCGATCCAGGAAACAATCAAGCACGCTTGCTTGGAAAATCGTCCGGACGGGGCCGATGAGTTTCGCCGGCGCCCCCGGTCCTAGACCATGAAAGCGAGACCGGAACCGGCACCTTCCAGCAGACGAGGACCACCGACATGCGCACTCTCATCAGCTCCGCCTTCGTCTCCCTCGACGGCGTCGTCGAGGCCCCCGGCGGCGAGGAGGGCTACCGGAACGCGGGCTGGACCTTCAAGGACGTCGAGTTCGTCCCGGAGGCGTACGAGATCAAGGGCCGCGAGCAGGGGGAGGCCACCGCGA
The DNA here is from genome assembly GCF_042794995.1 of Streptomyces sp. NPDC056503. NCBI lineage: Bacteria > Bacillati > Actinomycetota > Actinomycetes > Kitasatosporales > Streptomycetaceae > Streptomyces > Streptomyces sp. NPDC056503. The sequence continues at coordinate 2,402 of NZ_JBHTST010000013.1, read as the reverse complement.
TGCTCCTCGGCCGGACCAGCTACGAGGCGTTCAGCCCCGTCTGGCCCGGCATGGCGGACTTCGCCGACTACAAGGAGATGCCGAAGTACGTCGTCTCCACCACGCTCACCGACGACGACCTGGTCTCCGACTGGGGCCCGACGACCATCCTCCGCACCCTCGACGAGGTCGCCGCCCTCAAGGAGACCGAGGGCGGCCCGATCATCGTCCACGGCAGCGCGACCCTGAACCGCGCCCTCTCCGACGCGGGCCTGATCGACCGCTACCACCTCCTGGTCTTCCCCCTCCTCCTGGGCGCCGGCAAGCGCCTCTTCAGCGCCACCGACAAGGACGCCCAGAAGCTGAGGCTCGTCGAGCACGAGACGTACTCCAACGGCGTCCAGAAGCAGGTCTTCGACGTCGTCCGCTAGCGGACGCGCCGGTACGTCTCCCTCGACCCCTCGCCCGAGTCGTTGGTGAGGATCAGCTTCTCCTCGCCGTCCTCCTCGCCGAGCCGCAGCGGGGCCAGCTGCCGGCCGGCCCAGCCGCAGTCCGCGTCCGCCAGGAAGTGGCGCCAGGTCTTGTCCGCCTCGGAGGGAACGGCCCGCACCGTGCCCTCGCAGGTGTCGCTCCCGTCACTGGTCCAGAAGGTCCCGTCCCCGGAGATCCGGATGGTCCAGGGGGTGTCCCCGGAGACGGCCTCCTTCCACTCCCCGACGACCAGCGCCAGATCCGTGCCGCCCGCACCGCCCGGCATCCCGTCCGGCATCCCGTCCTGCGGTGCCGGGTCCTGGGCTGCCCCGTCCTGCGGCTTCGCGTCCTGGGGTTTCACCGCGACGTCCGACGTCTCACAGCCCGTCAGCAGGAGCACCGCACACGCGGCGGCCCCCGCCACTCCTCGCGTCCATATGTTCATGGGGCCTCACCGTACCGGCCCCAAGTCAAGGGCTCCGTGGAGCCCTTGACGTCACACCGCGCGGCGCGGGCGGGGCAGCAGCTCGCCGCCGCAGTTGGGGCAGGTGCCGGACATCTCCTCCGTGCAGGGCACGCAGAAGGTGCACTCGTACGAACAGATCCGGGCCTCCCCGTCGGCCGGCAGCTTCGTCGTCTCGCAGCGCTCGCAGTGGTCGCGCATCTCCAGGGCCATGGCGGTCCCCCCTCGTTCCGTGTCCGTCGGTGGATTTCCGCCTCCATGATCGGTGAGGGCGGGACGCCCCGAAACAGAGGACCGGCCAGAGTTCGAAGGAATCTGGCCGGTCCGGGTCTTCTTCGGTTCGGGGCACTTCGGTGGGTGACTACCTGGGGTCCTTGCCGAAGGTCTTGGCGGACCAGAGGTAGCCGAGGACCGTGAGGCCGGCGCACCAGGCGATCGCGATCCAGCCGTTGTTGCCGATCCCGGTGCCGAGGAGGAGGCCGCGGAGGGTCTCGACGGCGGGGGTGAAGGGCTGGTACGCGGCGACGGGCTGGAACCAGCCGGGCATCTGCTCGATCGGCACGAAGGTGCTGGAGACGAGCGGCAGGAAGACCAGCGGAAAGGCGTTGTTGGAGGCGGCCTCGGCGTTGGGCGAGACCAGGCCCATGCCGACCGCGATCCAGGTGAGGGCGGTGGCGAAGAGGACCAGGAGGCCGAAGGCGGCGGCCCATTCGAGGGCGGTGGCGCCGGACGGGCGGAAGCCGATCGCGACCCCCACCGCACCGACGAGGACCACGCTCGCCACCGACTGGAGGACGCTGCCGACCACGTGCCCGACGAGGACCGACGGGCGGTGGATGGCCATGGTCCGGAAGCGGGCGATGATCCCCTCGTTCATGTCGTTGGCGACGGAGACCGCGGTGCCGATGACGGTGGAGCCGATGGTCATCAGGAGCAGTCCGGGCACGAGGTAGGCGACGTAGGCGTCGCGGTCCGCGCCGCCCATCCCCGCGCTCATCGTGTCGCCGAAGACGTAGACGAAGAGCAGGAGCAGCATCACCGGGGTGAGCAGCAGGTTGAGGGTGAGGGAGGGGTAGCGGCGGGCGTGCAGGAGGTTCCGGCGGAGCATCGTGGACGAGTCGCGGACGGCGAGGGACAGGGTGCTCATCGGACAGCCTCCTTCGGCTGGGCGGGGACGGTGGTGGAGCCGGTGGTCGATCCGGTGAGGGCGAAGAAGACGTCGTCCAGGTCGGGGGTGTGGACGGTGAGTTCGTCCGCCTCGACGCCGGCCGTGTCGAGCCGGTCGATCAGCGCCCGCAGGGCGCGCTGGCTGCCGTCGTTCGGGATCCGGAGGGTCAGCGCCTCGTCGTCCCGGGCCGCCTCGCGCAGCGCGTCGGAGGCGCTGCGGTAGGCGTCGGGGTCGGTGAAGCGGAGGCGGATGTGTCCGCCGGGGATCCGGCGCTTGAGCTGGTCGGCGGTGCCTTCGGCGACGATCCTGCCGCCGTCGAGG
>NZ_JBHTST010000012.1:0-89324 GCF_042794995.1 Streptomyces sp. NPDC056503 | reverse complement strand
GCTTGCTCTGCGGGTCGGCGTTCGTCAATTGCCCCCTCCGGGTTGAAGACCGGCCCGGGCCGGACGCGGGGGGCTCCGGCCGGCTATGTAGGCGCGCCACCGTGAAGACGGTGCCGGCCTTCCTCGGGTTCCGGGCGCGGACGGGGTGGGCGTGAGGCGGTCCCCGGGGACCCGCCGCTCCCACGTTCCGGAGAAGCGTTCCGGAGAGGCGGCGGGCCGCCGGTCAGGACGCCGTGCAGTCGACGCGGACCGGGGCCGCGGCCGCGTGGCGATTGTCCGCGCCGCTGCCGCGGTTGTCGAGGACGACGGAGATCTTGTTGTCCGAGACGGGGAACCGGCCTGCCGACACCCACTGGCCCAGGTGCGAGGCCTGGTTGATCTCGAAGCTCCCGACGCTGTTGGCCGAGCTCTGCGTGAAGGACCGGTAGACCGTGTAGTGCGCCGGGCTGCCGCCCACGTACGACAGGTCGCGCACGTTCGGTATGAACACCTGCACCGCGCAGGTGCCTTTCGTCACCGAGCCGGTCGTGAACTTCCACTGCGCCCAGATGCCGTCCGAGCGGGAGCTGCCCGACATCGGCATGCTGTAGAAGAGGCCGTTGCAGCCGTACGACTTCGTGCTTCTCCAGTCCTTCAGCCAGCCCTCCTTCCCGTCGGTGTACATGTCCCCGACCGCGAAGCCCGGCGTCTCGCAGCCGAGGCCGATGAGATGCGCGTACGTGGCAGGCCGCGGCGCGGTCGTCACCGGCGGCTGCGTCGTGGGGGCGGGGTTCTGGACGGGCGCCTTGGTCGTCGGCGGAGTCGTCGCCTTCGTCTCGCCGCCGTCCTGGGCGGGCGCGGTCCCGCCGGTGCCGCGGCCCTGGGCGGGCGTGGTCCCGCCGGTGCCGCGGCCCTGGACGGGAGGGGCGGTCCGCCTGCCGGTGCCGCCGTTCCCGTCCCTGACGTCCGTGCCGGACTCGTGGATCCCGCCGATCGGACCGAGGCCCTTGCCCCTGCCGCCGTCGGGTCCCGGCGCCTTCACCGGCGCCTCGCTCTTGCCCTTGCCCTTGCCCGCGCCCGGAGCGGCCAGCTGCTGCTCGCTGGGGACGATCCCGGGGCCGGGTCCCCCGGGGTGCATCGAGCTGCCCGGAGGGGCCGCGGCGGCCGCGGAGCGGGGACGGTCGTCGGGACCCGAGACGAGGAAGGGCACACCGATCAGGACCAGGCCGCCGAGGACCGCGGCCGCGATCATCGGCTTGTTGGGGCGTCCGAGGGGAGGGGAGGCGGTGCCGGAACCGGAACCGGAGCCGGAGCTTGTGGTGGCGGTGGCGGTGGCGGCCGTTGTCCGGGTTGCGGTTGCGGCTGTGGTTGCCGTTGCCGGTGCAGTCGTGGGCGCGGTTGCAGCGGTTGCAACTGTGGCCGCGGGGGTGGACTCCGCTTCCGGTTCCGTCGCCGGCTCTGCCTCCTCTTCCGGTTCTGCTTCTGCTTCTGGCTCGCTCGGTGGGGGAGCCGGGGCTGCGGCAGTCGTCGACGCTTCGGCTGCCGCGGGTGCGGATCCCGCCGTCGCCGTCGCCGTCGCCGTGGTGGACACCGCCGCGGTCGTGGTGGGGAACAGGCCCGCCGACGGTTCTTCGCTCAGGGTGGCGAGTACCGCCGCGCGTCGCACCGAAGAGTCCCCGGCGCTCTCCGCTGCCGGGGTGGACTCTCTGTTTGCCATGGCTGGTCTGCCTTTCTCGACGGGGAAGAGTCTTGTGGGGCACCCACGCGGAGCGCCTACGGGAGGTGGAGGAACGGGCCGGTGCACCGGCCCGGCCAGGGCGTCGTGCCGCTCGTGCCGGAGCGGCGGGCCGCGGCGTCCAGCCGTTCCAGGGCTTCGGGGGACGGTTCGCGGAACCTGCCCGGGTCCACCGGAAGTTCGGCGAGCAGCACACGGGCGGGCAGTTCGCCGTCCGCCTCATGGCGGGCGACGACGGCGAACGCCGTTCCGGCTTCGAAGAGCGCCTGCGGGCCGTTGTCGTCACGCGACAGCACCGATGTACGCCGGGCGGTCATGGGCCGTACGGCGTAGCGGACATGGGCAGAGGGCGGTACGGGTGCGGCCGGGGCCTCCAGGTGGACCACGTCCAGCGGGGCGTCGCACACGAGCACCGCGCCCGGCACCACCTCGTCCGGTACGCACGGCTGCGCCACGGCGCGGACCAGCGTGCCCCGCAGCGCGGGCAGGCGCCGGAGCCCGGAGGCCAGGCAGGCCGCGTACGGGCGCAGCTCCTCGGTCCCCTCGGCGAGGGCGCGGGCGCCGAACGGCTCCTCGGGCGCGGAGGAGAGATACAGCCTCACGGCGATCAGGTCGGCCCGCACCGTGTCCTCGCCCGACCCGCGCAGCGCCGGCAGCCTGATCAGCGCCTGCCCGACGGGGCCGCTGTGCTCCTCCCACACGGCGGCCGCCAGTTCCCGGAACGCCCGGCGGTCCGCCTCCCCGCTGAAGCCCTCCGGCGCGCGGCGCGCGGGGGCGCGGGGGCCCGGTGCGGCGGCTGATGCGGGAGACGCACGGGGGGTGGGGAGTGCGGGCGGTGGTGGGGTGGGAGCCGGTTCCGGTTCTACCGGCTCCGCCGAGGCGGGGGCCATGGGCACCGGTTCCGGCTCCGGTTCTGGCGCCGGTTCTGGCGCCGGTTCTGTTTCCGGGGCGACGGCGGCTCTGGACGTGGCCGCCAACGGCAGGCCCGTACGGATCGCGAACCGGCGCAGGGCGGCGGCCGCTTCCGGTTCCGCCTCCTCGGAGACGGCGAGTTCGGAGTGGGCGCGGGCCGCCGGTTCGAGGGCGGCGAGGAGTGCCGCCAGATCCCGCAGCGTTCGCTCGCGGACCGACTCCTCGGCCAGGCACTGCGCCGAGATCTCCACCCGTAGAGCGCGAGGGTCGCCCGCCCGGTCCCGTACGGGGGACGGCGGAACGTGCGTGGTACCGATCCAGAGTCCCGCCCGTACGGCCACGGCCCAGACACCGGAAGGGAGTCGAAGGGTCGCGGGTGCGGGACCCGGTGTTCCCGCCGAAGCCGGGAGGCTCCAGGAGGCCGGGCGGGGGGCCGGGCGCGCACCGTCGTCGCCGGTCGGGGAGCAGAGGAGCGCGGCGAGCGGTGTCGGCCAGGTGAACTCCCCTTCGGCGGAGATCAGCCGTACGGATTCGGGCGCCGGCCGCCCTGGCTCCCCCTCTTTCCCTTCCCCTTCCGTTTCCCCTTCCGCTTCCTCCGTCTCGGTAGCCAGCGGGAGGCCGAGAGCCACCTCCAGTTCCGTGCCGAGGAGGTCGCACACCTCCTCGGCCAGGGCGATCGCGTCCCGCCCGTCCGCCGGGACGAGGCGCAGGGAGCGGCGGATTTCGGTGGGCAGCGAGGCGAGCAGCGTCGCCAGGTCCTCGGCCGCGACCGGGTCCGCGCGCGGAGCGCCGAGCAGGACCGCCGGCCGTTCGGGGTCGACGGCGACGGCGTACGCAGGTCCGTCGGGGCGCGGCGCGGGCGTGTCCGCCGGACCGAGCGCAAGCCCCGCCGGGACGGCTCGTACGACACTCGTCCCGACCGGACCCAGCGGAACCCGGGCCAGGGCGCGCTGCCAGCGGGGCGCGGGCAGCCGGGTGCCGAGGGGCTCGGGGGCCTCCCCGGGGGCGAAGCGCCACCAGCCACCGCCGGGCGTGGCGGGTTCCGTCACGTGGAGCAGGCCGCCGGGAGCGAGGACGGCGGGGGCGTCCGGGGCCTCCAGGGTCACGTCCCAGGCGTCGGCGAGGCGCTGGGCCAGCGGTCCGCCCTCTCCGGCCGGGGCGGCCGCGCCGGACAGCACCAGACGCAGGGAGAGCGGCTCGTCGTCACGCAACCGGGCCAGCAGGGAACCGAGTTCCTCGCCGAGATTGCCGGCGGCGGACTGCGGTACGTCGACCACGACGACCGGGCGCCGGGGATCGGCGGGCAGCGCCTGCACGAGGGCGCGGACGGGTGAGTCCGGCACCGTCGAGGAACGCAGGAGGTAGCGGTGGGGGAAGTCGTCCCGGACCGTGTGCGGGGCCGGGGACGCCGGTTCCGGTGCCGGCGCGGTGGTGGCCGCCGGAGCCGTACCGGCTGGTGCGGTGGCGCCGCGGTGGCGTGTGAACCGCTGGAGCAGCCGCCTGGACCTGCCCCCGTCCGGGGCCCTCTCCGCCCGGTCGCCGTCACCCTGTCGCATGCGCCCTCCCCTGTTCGGTTGCCCTGATTCGATCATGAGCGGTCCTTGGGGAGGGGACGGCCTCCACCGGACTGGCCGGAGGGGTTGGTCTTGCGGGAGTTGCCGCGGTTGTTGGTGGTGGGGTTGGGGTTCGGATGGGGGTTACTGGTGTTGTTCAGGCGCCTGTTGGGGTTGTTTGGCCTGTTGCTGTTGCTGTTGCTGTTGCTGTTGCTGTTGCCGGAGAGCCGGTTGAAGGCGGAGTCGGCGAGGCTGGATCTGTTGCTGTTGCCGTTGCCGCCACCGCGGTTGCCGCCTTCGCTCGTGGCGGAGGGTGTGGCGCGGGGCGGGTTGTTCCCGGGGGCGTTCGCGCTCCGGGTCTGCTTCCTCGGGGGACGGTCGCCCGAACCCTGGTTGCCGGCCGGCGGGGCGGGGGGCCGGGACGCGGAGCTGAGCGGGGCGTGCGGATCGTGCTCCGGAGGCCGGCGGGTGAGCGTGCCCGGCGGCAGCGGGGTGCCGCGCCAGCCCACGCCGTTTTCCCACCGCACCTGGAGGGGGTGCGCGGAGGTGTTGTCCGGGCCGTACCGCTGTCTCGTCCCGTCGGGGGCCGTGACCTCCAGGGTGAGTCCGAAGCCGACCGCGTAGAGCTCCAGCAGGAACCGCGCGGAGGAGCCGATGCGGAAGGGCTCCGGCCGGGTGGTCGTGGTCGTGGAGGAGGCCGTCGTGGTCGTGGTGGACGTGCCCCGGTAGTCGTCGAGGGTGTGGGACATCGGGTGGATGCGCCCGGTGAAGAGGCGGGTGGAGAGGTCCGCCACGGTCAGCCCGTTCGTCGCCGCGTTCGCGGCGAGCTCCCGGGCGTCGGCGGTGGTGAGGTTGGTCCGGTGGAGGACGGTGAGCATCTGCCGTACCTGGGGGGCGGTCGGGACGCGGTTCTGCGGGGGCGTCGGCTCGTGGGGCGACGCGTTCCCGGTGAACGCCTCGGTGAGCGCCGCGAAGAAGGAGCCCGGGCGGGCGGTCAGGGCCTGGTGGGTGGTCGGCGGGACCGGGGAGAGGTAGGTCTCCGCGATCTCGTGGAAGGTGCGCTGGACGACTCCGTGATCCGTGACGTACAGGAGGTTCATGGCGTGCAGGGACATCCGGTTGTCGTCCGTCCGGAGACCGAAGACCGGTCCGCCGGGGACGGGCGTGTGCGACACCCTGTTCAGGAGGGACATCGACGTGAAGGTCTCCAGGAGGGGCTTCGCGTCGTGGACGGGGCTGCCCTGGGGAACCCTCTTCCACGGATCCTCGGCGAGGAAGTCGGCGTGGAGGAGCCTTCCGTCGTTCTGCAGGGTGTCGAGGAGACCGTACTTCGCGTTCTTGGCGCTGCCGTCCGTCTCGTCGAAGAGCTTTCCGTACGGGGTGGGGTTGATGTGGCTCTGGGGGATCCGGAGTTCGTGCCGGGGCACCTGTGTCACGTCGATTCCGCTCTTGGCCGCGGCGGTCTGCCGGGACGAGAGCATGCCGAAGTGGAGACGGGACAGGTCGGTCTGGGTGGCGGCCCGCTGGAAATCCGTGAAGAAGGCCGTTCCGCGCACGGAGGGACGCAGGGTCTCCGCGGCGAGGTCGAGGCGTTCCCTGGCGGTGGCCCTGGTGTCCCTGGATTCCCTGGCCGTTTCGGCTTCGTCCTGTGTGATCTCCCAGGACGCGAGGCTCATCAGGCTGTCGGCGAGACCGTTGAACTCCGCGCCCCTCTCGCTGAACCGGATCGGGGGGCGGCCGTCTTCCGGGACCAGCAACGTCGCCAGTGCGTCGACGAAGAGGTTCGGCTCGGGTGAATAGGGGATGAAGGTGGCCAGGTCGCCCATTCTTTCCCGTACCCGCATGTCGTGCCGGATCTCCGCCTCGAACGCGGGAACCGAGCCGGCGACATCGGACGGAACCGGGCCGAGCGGGCGAAGCGGGCGGGGCTGGTCGTTCTGCTTCCGGCCCTTCGGCTTCTGGCCCTTCTGCCGGCCGTCCTTCTGCGGAGCGTCCTTCTGTGGCGCGTTCCCCGGAGGCGGCTGGTTCTCCCGCGCCTCCTTTCGACGATCCGCCTCTTCCTGCTGTGCGGCGGCCTTCCTGTTGTGCTCTTCCCACCTGGCCGTCGTCTCCGCGGCGAGAACCTCGCGGCGTGGGTCTCCCTCGGCGGGAATCCGGTATCCGCCGGCGATGAGCAAGGGGCGCAGCGGCGCGGTGGCCTCGTGCCGTTCGAGGCCGTTCTGCTGCCCGAACGCGAGTCGCCTGTCGAAGTAGTCGAAGACGTGCCGACCGCTGGGAGTCCGGTGCGAGTAGCCGTCGAAATCCATGAAGGACACGTACGGGTGGGTGGAGGCCCGAAGAAGGCCGCCGATCGCCCGGTGGTTGGCCTCGCTCGTCAGGGTGGCGTTACGGGCCTGCCCATGGGGGAAGGGGGCGTTCTCCTCCCGCGGTACCAGGGGCGTGGCGACCACGGCGAGCGCGACCGGGCAGTCGATGGCCGTGGCGCGGGTGGCGATCGTGTTCCGGATGTGCTCGATCAGGGCGGCGTCGTCGCCGTCGAGCCTCCGGTCGTTCACTCCGACGACGATCGCGACCCGGTCCCGCAGGTCCGGGGGGAGGTTCTCGACCACCCCGTCGACGAAATCCTGGAGATGGGTGGCGCTGGTGATCGTTCCGAAGTCGACGATCGCGTTCACGACGTAGGAGATCCTGTCCCCTCGCCCGACGCTCTCGCTCACGCGGGTGCGGTACGCGTCGGGCGTGAGGGCCTGGTCGGCGCCGACGTCCGTCGTGAGGGCCGTGAAGCGGTCGTTCTGATAGACGGTGGTGGCGGGAGGGGCGGTCGGGGCGGGAGGGTCGGTCGGGGTGGACAGGGTGCTGGGGGCCTTGCTGCTCTCGCCTTCGAACCGCTCGTCCGGGCCGAGGCGGGCGTTCGCGTCGTCGTCGGCGGCGTCGGCGCGGTCGGCGTCGTCCGGCTGTCGCGTGGACTCCGTCTGTTCCGTCGGGGGCGTGAGCAGATGGGCCACGTACTGGGCGTGGATGTTGCGGGCCCGTAGGACGGCGAGGGGCTCATGGGGGGAGTCCTGGGCGAAGAGCCGGGCGAAATCCCGCTGAGCGGTGTCGAACGCCGTGTTCGACGTCGTCAGCGTCGCGGTCAGGTTGTTCCTCCTCGTGACGAGCTGATGCAGTTCGCCCTTCTTCGCGATGCTCGCGTGGGTGGACGCGAGGTCCTTCGTCGCCCTGGTGATGTCGTCCAAAGCCCGCTTCGCACGGCCGGCGATGTCGATGACGCTGTCCGTCAGCGCGGTGGTCAGGCCGTGGCCGGGGTCACCGTGCCGGAGGTACGCGTCGATATTGGCCAGGTCCTCGTCGGCGAAGCCCTTGGGCCGTGACGTCTTCTCCCGGCCGTCCTCCCACGTGATCTTCTTCAGGTCCTCGTGGTGCGGGAGCTGGTGCCATGCGGCGTGCTTCTGCGCGTCCTTGCGGACATCCAGCGGCAGGTCCTTCTGGTACTGGCCCGAGCGGGTCGGGGAATGGGTCACGATGAGGCGTTCGTAACCCGGTGCCAGGCCGCCGCCGAGCGATCTCCGCCCGGTGTTCCCCGGGTCCGTGTGCCAGACGGTCATCCGGTCGCCGCCCATCTCGCTGTTGGGCTCTTCGAGGTAGCGGACCTCGAAGCCCATGAGCGCCATCGCCTCCAGGTTTCCGCTGCGGAAACCGAGATGGCGGGTCTTGGCGTGGTGGTGGAGGTGGTGGAAGAGCCGGAACTGACCCGTGCGCGTGTTGCCCTTCCACGCCGCCGCCTTCGGGTCGTTCCAGAATTCCGTGAGGTCCGCGACCTGGGCCGTGAACCCCTCGGGTCGGGTGCCCGAACCGGTGGTCCCGTCCTGGCCCGGAAGCTCGCCCTTGTTGAAGTAGTCGGCTATCGCCTGGTATTTGGGTTTCGGTGTGACCTCGGGCTCTCCGGAGTCGTCGCGTTCCACCGGCTTCGGCACGGGCTCACCCGACGCGTCGCGCTCCACCGGCTCCGGATAGCCGGAGTCGCCCACGATGATGACGGCCTTCATGCCCCCGAGGCCGGCGATGATCTGCGCGACACCGAAGTAGCTGGTGTCGTGCTCGATGTGCACCTCGCCCTTCTTGCCGCTGAACCGGGACCACAGGACCGCGACCTCGTCGCCGTCTTCCAGACGGATGTCGTGCCCGGCGAGCCACTGCTCGATCGCGGGATTCGACACCTTGCCCGGCGGGAGGTCCCATGCCTTCAGGACGTCCGTGCGGACATCGGCGCTGAAGGACCTGCCGATGCGCTGGGTGGCATCGCCGACGCCGAGAATGCGTTCCTTCTTCGCCTTGCTGCTCAGGTTCTGGTTCGCGGCGAAGTCGTCGAACATCCTCTTCGCCTCGGCGGCGCTCAGGACGACGGAACGGTTCCGGAGGTTCGAGGCGTCGTAGAAGGCCTTGACCTTCTCGGCGGTCGCCCTGTCCCTGGCGAGCTGCCTCTGTTCCTTGTCCGTGAGCGGGGCGTCCTCGTTCTCCTTGCCGTAGACGAGGACCACGTGGAGGTTCTTGTCGGCGATGAGGGCGGCGGCGATGCCGAACTGGTCGCCCGAGGCGTAGTACGGCTGCTTGAGGTAGGTGACCTTGGATTGGTCCACCGCGGTCTCGGCGGTCTCGGCGGTCTCGGCGGTGTCGTTGGTGTCGTTGGTTTCTGCGGTGCTGGGGGTGCCGGTGGTGGCGGTGGTCTCGGCGTCGGCTGTGTCGTTCTCCGGAGCCTGGTTCGTGGTCCCGTCCACCCGCTGGTCGGGGGAGAGACGACTGTCGCCCCGGGGAGTGGGGACGGTGGTCGTGTGGAGGGGGATGACCGCGTTGTCGCTGACCGACTCGATCGTCCTCAGGTAGTCCTCGGGCAGCTCCCGCAGGTTCTCCTCGCGGGTGCTGACCATCAGGCCCTCGGTCCGCACCCCGCTGGCCCGGTCGTCGCGGCGGAAGAGGTGCGGGTCCTGGGAGCCCGCGTCCGAGTACTCGTCGGCCAGGCCCAGGTAGTGCAGGAGTTCGTGGGTGACGGTGGCGTCGTCGTCCCTGACGTCCCAGTGGAGTTGGTCGGCGCGGCCCGGTGACGGCGTACGGGAGAGGGTGACGGCCTCGCCGTGCGCGGGGGAGTGCACGAACTCGGCGGTGACGTGCAGCTGGTCACCGGAACCGGGCAGTCGGTAGCCGCGGTTGACGTGGCTGTCGAGGACCTTCCGCATGCGGTCCTGGTGGGCGCGGAGGTCGGCTTCGGTGAGCCCGTCGGCGAGCTTGAACGGCAGCGTGACGAAGAAGCGGCGCACGGTGCGGCCGTCGGCGAGCCGCTCGCGGCGCACGTGGTGGCGGATGAGGGTCATGGAGCCGTCGAGACGGCCGGGCCGCGGGTTGAGCTGGCGCAGCTTGGGGTCGAAGCGCTCGGTGTGCACCGCGGCGGTCTTCGTACCGCGGAAGGAGCGGAGCTCGTCGAGGCGTACGGGCGTCGCGACCAGCCGTCCCTTCTCGCGGAGAGGGGGTTGAGGGGTGTGCGTTCCCTCGGTCGTGGTGTTCTCGGCCGTCGGGGACGCGGAGGCGATCAGGGACGGCGCGGTCGCGCTCGTGCCTGCCGTGGTGTTCGTCGTCCCGTTCGGTGCGATCACCGGTGCGATCACCGGATTGCCGTCCGGTCCGTACGTCGTCACCCGAGGCCCGGTCTCCTCCTGGACGACCAGGTGCACGGTGCGCTGGTGGTCGGTGGCGAGCTGTCGGGCGAGGGCGTCCGCGTCCGCGCGCGCCTCCGCGGGGTCCGGCCTCGTGTCCGGGTGCAGCCACAGCTGAGGGTCGGCCGCCGTGCTGGGGAGCGAGCCGCCGATCAGCGTGGCCCAGGCGACGCCGTGGGTGTTCGCGGACAGGTCCCAGACGCCGTCGCCCTGGTCCGCCTGGGTCAGGACGCCGAGTCCGAGCAGCGCTTGTTCGGGGACGCGGACGATCGCCGTACCGGTGACCTGGCGGGTCCCGCCCCGGGGGTCGGTCACCGTGACGAGCGTGTCCACCTCGACCTCGCGGGTCTTCAGACCGGCGGTCGCTCCCGGCAGCCTGCTCGTCCCGATCTTGGTCCAGAGACGTGCCGTCGTGCCCACGCCGCCGCCCTGCCCGCCGGGGATCGACTGGTAGTGCACGGTCGGCGCCGTCACGCCGAGGCCGAGGTCGACCGGGGGCGTGAGGTTCTGCAGTCTGGCCTGGCCGGAGACGGCGAGCGGGGCGGAGAGGGTACGCGTGGTGGCCGAGGACGTGGCGGTGGTCGTGCCCGTCACACGCGCCTGGTCCATCGTCATGCCCTGGGTACGGTCGACCGGACGCGGATTGCTCATCCGGAGCCGGATGTCGACCCGCTGCCGGCCGCCGACCGTACCGCCGAGGGCGGCGGCCGCTCCGGTGGCGCCGATGCGGGCGCCCCCCTTCCGGAAGGCGTCCGTGAGGAGGGCGGCGAGGACCTCCGGGACCGGCCCGTCCGTCCGGGTGCTGCCGAGCAGACCCGGCGCGACCTCGTCGACGGCCTGCTTCAGCTGGGTGGCGTTGGTGACGGCCGTGACGGCGGTGGTGTCCTCGAACCGCAGGGACGGCCGCCGGGTGAACAGCCGGTCGTGGATCTCCCGCGGCAGGGCGGAGGAGTGGACCTCCGCAGGGAGGTGGCCGTCGATTCCCTGGTCGTGCGCCGGCGTCCGGTCGCCCCCGAGCCGCAGGGTGACCGTGGCGTGGACGGGCGCGCCGATCTCGTGCGTGACGGTCGTTCCGGGTACGAAGCCGGGGGCCTGGAGGACGGCGGTGAAGCGGTAGGGCAGGTCGTACTCGTTGCCTCCCTTCGTACGCTGCCAGGCGCGGTCCTCGGCGACCGTCGACGAGGACACGGTCGTGGCCTGGGAGACCGCGAGTCCCGGGGTGAGCGAGGCCTTCACGGGCGCGCCCGGGGTCGGGACGCTCACGTTCCCGGCCAGCGCGGCGGACCACTTCGTGGTGCGGGCGGTGCTCACCGTGGTGTCCAGGGGGCGGTGCTGGGAGTAGAACTCCGACTCCGTGGCCGACGAGGCGGGACGGCCCAGCGTCGCGCCCAGCTCCGCGGCGGTCAGATTCGGCCGGCCCCGGACGAGGAGGGTCAGCGTGGTGGTCCCGAGCACTCCCTTGTACGGGAAGCGGAGCGGCGGCAGCGAGGACCAGCCGGTGTCCGACTCCGTATCCGCATCGGGATTCCTGCCACGGCCGACGAGTTCGGCGAGGGCGGCCGTCGTCGTGTACTCGGCGATCTTGCGCTGCAGTCCGGGGACGTGCCGGTGATCGCCGGGGTCGAGGGCGCCGGGGGCGTGCTGGTTCACCAACTCGGTCAGGCGGGTGTTCAGACGGAGGTACTCGTCCCGTGACGTGGCCGACGGGTGGACGGGCGGTGGGGCGACGGTCTGGTCGGTGGTGGTGTTCGTCGCCGGTCGGGTACCCGTCGCCGACGGGGCGGGCGCCGGCGTGGTGGGGGTGAACGGGACCACCGCGAGCACGGCGTCCGTACCCAGCGCTCCGTACCGTACGAAACGGGCGGGCAGCGGCACGGCCGCCGCCGGGGCGGTGACCGGGGGCGGGCCGACCAGACGCGACAAGTCCCCGTTACTTCGCCGCAGTTGCTCGTCGCTGGCGATGAACTCCATGCCTCCGGGGACCGTGATCGGAGGGAGCGTGGTCGTGGTGACCGAGGCCGAGCGGCCGAGACCGATCGTGCCGCGGCGGACGGTCACGCGGTACTCCACGTTGGCCCGGATCCGATGCTGTGTGCTGTTCTCGGCCGCGACCCGGGTGATCTGCACGGAGGACGTGTCCGTGGTCGTCCGGGTCGTACCCCTGCCGTAGCCCCCCTTCGCCGAGAACCCCCCGGTCAGAGGGGTGGGGAGCGGAGCCGCTTTGCCCTCGGGGGGCCGGTTCGCACCGAACTTCGCGCCCAGCTCGCCGGTCGCCTCCCAGGGCAGTTTCGCCGTGCTCTTCTGCCGGCTGCCGCCCTCGCCGACCGCGAGGTCCGTCTCGCCGAACTGCTTGGCGTCCCCCAGGCTGATGGGGTCGCTGATCACCATGTGCACTTCGACGACCGCTTCGGAGTCGCCGCGCGCCCCGGGGACGAACAGGCCGTCGACGACGTACACGCCCTTGCTCATCTGGTGCGCCCTGGCGAGCAGCGCGGACGGGCTGATCTGGTGGTTCAGGGTCCTGCCGTGGTCGGAGGAGACGGACGGGGGCGGGGCGTCGGTGGCGGTCGCCGGGGTCGTGACCCGGGTGGGGGCCGGGGAGAGGCCCAGCTGCCGGAGCGCGGCCTCCGCCAGCGGCACGAGCCGGCCGAGCGGCGAGGACGACGGCGCGGGCCGGAGGTCGCCCGTGTGCAGGGGCAGGCCCGCGCCCTGCTGGGCGGCGGGGGCCGACGGGCGGGCCGTCGACAGGTGGTTCGGATCGTCGGAAGGCCGGCCGTCGGTGGCCAGGAACTCGGCCAGCGCCCGCTGAAGGGCGTCACTGCCGAGGAGTACGTCGACCTGGGCGCCGTCCGGGAGTACGACAGGGGCTCCGCCGACGGGCGGCAGGGTGTCGGGACGCCCGAGCCGGCTCTGCGGAACGGCGAGGTCGAGGTCGACCAGGGGATCGGGCGGCGGGGGAGCCGCCGGCCGCGGGATCGGCTGCGCCACCTGCTGAGCCTGGTCCTGGGACCGCTGGGGCGGCGTCGACACGGTGGCGGGGGCCTGAGGCGGTGTGGACACGGTCGCCGGGGCCGGGGCCGGGGCCGGGGGCGTGGACGTGGGTGACGGTATGACCCGGCCGTTCTCCAGGAACTCCATCCTCAGCCGGGCCGGGACACGGAAGACCTCCGTGTCGTGGTCGCCGGTCCGGATGGTCTGGGAGTGGCCCAGGGCCGTGGTCGGGCTGTCGGTCCAGGTGATCTGCGGGCTCGTCTTGCCGCCGACGGCCGCCGCGAAGGCGGGGATGCCCACGGACAGGTCGCCGCTGAGCCCGAGACTGCCGGTCAGCGTGCTCGTCCGCTGGTTGCTGCTGGTGTCCGAGAGGCCGCCGGCATTGGAGACGAACACGTCCGAAAGCGTGGTGTGGTGGGTGATGTCCCGGTCGGCGGCGCGCTCCAGGCGCAGGACGAGCTCCACCTGCCGGACCCGTCCGTCGACGCCGACGCTGCCGAAGGACAGGCGCAGTCCGCCGTCCGTCAGCTCGTCGACGGAGGACAGCAGCGCCGCCTCGCTCGTGAGCAGCCGGACGGTACGCAGGTTGTCCATGCGGGCGCGGGCGTTCTCCGGGGTGGTGAACCCTTCCTTCGGGAGGAAGCCGTTGTCGCCGAGCCAGGTCTCCGCCTGGGCCCGCACCGCCGTCAGGCCCGCGCCGCGCAGACGCAGCGGTGTGACGGAGAGGCCCGTGCCCCGCAGCTCCCTGAGGCTGTTCGGCAGGGTCTCGGGATCCACGAGACCGACAGGGGCCGGGGGTACGCCGAGGGCCCTCAGTCGTCCGTCCACCGCGGGCATCTCGCGGAGCCCGTCCGTGGTGCCGTCCGAGGCGATGAACTCCACGTGGTGGACCACCTGGACCGGGAACAGGACGTGCTCCGCGGACGCCCGCATGTTGCGGTTGGTGCTGTGTGCCGCACCCGTACCCAGGGAGTCGTCCTTCTGCCAGCCCAGACCGCCCTTGAGCAGGATCTGTCCGCCGATGGTGAGGTCACGGCGGGCCTTGTTCTCCGGAGTGGCGTCCGCGTTGAGGCCGATGCCGCCGAAGAGCTCGACGGCCGCACCGGAGGTGATCTTGCGCAGGGTGTCCTGCTTCGTCTGACGCTCCACGTACCGCTCGAAGCTGTAGCTGTCGGAGACCCAGACCTCCTGTCCCCGCTGCCCGACACCGGCCGGGGGCCGTACGTCGGCCACGATCCGGAACATGCCTGTCGGGTTGCCCGCCGTGTCGACGAGGACCGGGGAGAAGGTGCCCGCGGTGGTGGAGGCGTCGAGGGCGGGAGTGCCCCCGCCCTCCCGGACGCGGTGGAGGGGCAGGGCGCCGAGCTGGTGCTCGATCCCGAAGAACCGCTCGACCTCGGTCAGCGAATCCGGGGAAAGAAGCGCGAGGCGGGGGCCGAACCGGTCCTTCACCCCACGGAGCAGACCACCGGGGTCGGAGAGCGAGTCGAGCGCCCACACGGGAGTCACGTCGAGATGGCCGTTCAGCGCGTGCCCGTCGTTCCAGAAGGGAGTGACGTGCTCCGGGGCACGCTGGTCGGCCACCAGGTGGTGGGGGAACCAGGCCGTGACGGTGCCCAGGTCCACCGGAGCGGACCAGTCGTCGGTCTCCGACTGCCGCAGCGCCCAGGAACCCTGGTACCGGTACGGGTGCGTGGCCTCCGAACTCCGGTGCAGGCTGGTGCTGTTGACGCTCACCGTCTGCGTACTGCTCGTCGTCACCTGATGGCGGGTGAGGCTCACCGTGCCGCCGACCGGATACCCGGTGACGACGGCCGAGGGGTCGGCCGGGACCGTACCCGAGACGGGAACGGAGATCCCGCGATAGCGGGTCGTACCGGACTGCCGGCTCTGGGAGAACGTGGCCGTCTGCCGCTGCTCGTTGTTACGGGGCGGCAGCCCGCCCGGCACGTCGGACATCAGCGAGGCACGGGGGTCGGAGAGGCTCAGTCGCAGGTGGAGCGTCCGCGGGGTCCCGCCGTCGTCGACCGTCACCCGGTGGCCGTCGGGGCTCATCAGCATGTGCCGGTCGTCCACGAGCGACTGCGAGGTGAGGCTCGTCCGCAGCTGCTCCCGTACGGCGTCCCGGCGGCTCTCCGGGATGCCGAGGGTGGCCAGGACCCGGGCGTGCAGATCGGCGACGACGGTGTCCGGGAAGGGGGACAGCTGCACCCCGCCGAGCCCGGTGTGACGCGGCCCGCCGAAGTCACGGACGTGCCGGTGGGGCGGGGGCGGGGTCTGCGTGAGGGAGGTCGTGGGGGTGTCGGTCGTGGTCGTGAGGGCCGTCGCCCGGGGCTCGTCGGCCTGTGACGGCGGGAAGAGGGGGGAGTCGGGCGAGGGAGCGAGTGCGCCTTCGGTGACGGGCTCGGGCTCGGGCTCGGTGACGGTCTCGGTGACGAGCGGGGTCGAGGGGGACGAGGGGGACGAGGACTCCGTGACCGGAGAGTTCTCCGGTGCGTTCCGCTGTTCCTCGTAGGTCGACGTCGACGTGGACGTGGACGTGTCCGCGGACGTGTCCGTCGACATGGTCGAGACGGACACGGTGGTGGGCTTCTCGGCGGCCTTCGTGCCGTCGTCGGTGTCCGTGGACGTGTCCGTGCTCGTGTCCGTGCTCGTGTCCGACGCGCCCGACGTGTCCGACGCTCCCGACGTGTCCGAGGGCGTGTTGCTCTCGGTGGAGAGGCCCGCCGGCTGTACGGGGCCGGGCGCGTTGTTCCCCGTCTTGTTCGCGGACTCGGACTCGGTCCGCTGGTTCTGCCCCTGCCCCTGTGCTTGGCCCTGGTTCGACGCGGAGGAGGTGCTCTGGGTGCTCGTACTGCCGGAGGAGGTACTCGACGACGTACCCGACGGCGACGGCGACGGCGACGGCGACGGGGAGGGTGACGGGGAGGGCGACGGCGAAGCGGACGTGGTGGCGATCGGCGCCCCCGGGGAATCCCGGTCCTCGCTCCCGTCCGGGGTGGTCTCGTCGTCCTTCTCGGCGAAGAGTTCGGCCAGGCCGAGGTCGGGCATGTCGTCCGTGAGGCCGCCGCTCTCCGGCGTGCCGGTGGTCGAGCCGCCGCCCCCGGTGCTTCCGCCGTCCCCGGCGCCGCCGAAGTCCGGGGTGCCCATGCCGAGGTGGCCGCGCAGGCCCAGGCCGAGCTTCTCGCCGCCCGTCTCCATGAGGTGGCCGACCCGGCCCTCGACGATGCCGGAGCCGAAGGTCAGACCGGAGGTCTTGAAGGTGTGCTCGTCCGAGAAGATCAGGTTGTACGTGCCCTCCGAGACGGCCGCGTGGGCGCCCTCGAACAGGCCCTTGACGCCGAACTCGCGCATCGACTTGAGGATGCTGGAGCCCATCGCGTCGGCGGTGCCCTTGGTCAGGACGTCCATGGCCTTGTCGTCGAGCTGGCCGGCGAGGGGCTTCAGGGCGTCCCGAAGCGCGTCGGGCAGACCTCTGCGACCGGTCTCCGAGAGCAGGGTCGACGCCCAGTCCCGGCCCGCGTCACGGGCCTCGGTGCCGCCGAACCGGCGCTCGAAGGCGTCGCCGACCTCCTTGACGAAGTCGCGGGCGGCCTTCTCCGGGTGGGGGCCCGCGGTGCCGGGCAGGTGCTTCTTGAAGATGTCGCTCATGTCCCCGCCGAAGGACTTCGGCGGGGGTGGCGGGGCGTCGCCGCTCTTCGGCTTCGGGCCGTCGCCGCCACTGCCCTTCGACGGCGGAGTCCCACCGTCGCCGGGCTTGTTCTTGGGCGGTGGGGTGGGACCGATGTCGTCGCCCGGCTTGTTCTTGGGCGGAGGGGTGGGACCGATGTCGTCGCCGGGCTTGTTCTTGGGCGGCGGGATGGGGACGACGTCGTCGCCCAGCTTGTTCTTCGGTGGGGGCAGCGCGTCGTCGAGGCCCTTGCCGATCAGCTTGCCCGCGTCCTTGCCGAACAGGTTCGAGAGGAACTTGTTGAAGACCTTGCCCAGTGCCTGGAAGGGGCCGGCCAGGAGGCCCTGGATCGCTCCGGAGAGCGCCGCCGCCTTCGTGAGGTCGTGGTCCCACTCGTCGCGGGTGCCCTGGTTGAGCTGGATCCACTGGGAGAGGCTGTCCATGACGACGCCCATGCCGACGTTGATGATCTCGTGCATGAGCAGGGCGACCAGCAGCCGGCCCAGCCGGGTGCGGATGATCAGCCTGACGATGGCCTGCTTCTGGAGGTACGCGGCGATCGAGGCGCCGAAGAAGAAGGAGAGCGCCGCCGCCACGGCCGCCTCGACGAGGAGCTCCACCAGCTGGGCGATGATCATGTACTTCGTGTACTGGAGCTGGGTGGCGCTCTTGCGCGTGAAGTCCGCGATCAACTGGGCCTGGTCGGTGACCGAGTTGAAGTAGTCGAGGCCTTCCTGCCCGCCGAGGAAGGCCTTCATCGCCTCCTGGTACATCTCGGCGGCGGTTCCGTCGAAGTTCTTCCTCGTGTAGCCGAGGGCGTCCGCGACCTGTTTCTGGATGTCCCCCTTGAGCTTCCCGTGCAGCCCCTTGTGCGCCTCGGCGAGCGCGAACATCTTGTCCTCGTCGCCGTCCGGCGGTATCTCGCCGGTCAGGGCCGCGAACAGCCAGGCGCACTCGGGGGGAAACTCCAGGGACATGGCCGGTCAGCGCTTCTTCGTCTGGTTGTCGACGTGGTCGATGATGTCCTGCTGCGTCTTCTTGAACTTGCCGGAGGTGTCGCCGAGGCTCTGCCCGCTGGACTCGAGTGCCTTGACCAGCGCCTCGCTCCCGTCCACGACGTAGCCGAGGCCCTGGTAGTACTTCTTGGCGAAGGCCTCGCCGAACTCCCCCGTTCCCCAGCAGCCGCGGTAACTCGTGATCTTGTCCATGTACTCGTCGCGGGCGACCTTGAGCTCGTGGCCCACGTTCTTCACGGCCTCGCCGCCGCGGTCGAGGCCCTCGCTGTCGACGTCGAGTTCGGTCATCGCGCGACCCCGTCCGTGTCCACGGCTCCGTTGCCGTTCGTGTCCTCGTCCTCGTCGACCAGCTCGTCGAGGAGGGCGCCGCCGGAGGTGGTGGTGGAGCGGGAATCGGGCACCACCAGGTCCGGGTCCTGGCGCAGCGGGGCGAACAGGTCGTCCCACTCGACGGGCGCGAAGCCGCCCTCGGCGTCCGGGTCGAGACCCGGGATCGGGCCGAACGGCCGGTACACGTCGAGAAGCCGGGAAGCGGCCTGGGCGCGCGCGGCGGCGATCGTGCCCATCACGACGTTCGCCAGCTCGGCGGGGGCCATGGTGCGGTAGCGGTTCGTGGGGAAGCGCAGCCGGGTCAGCTCGCCCTGTGCCCCGACGGTCGCCTCGACCGTGCGGTCCTTGGCCGTGACCGTCACCGATATCCGCGCGGCCTCGTCGGCGGCCTCGGCGAGGCGGGTCCGGGTCTCCTCGAACTCCGCCAGCGCCTCCGCGAGCCGTTCCTCCAGGGGATTGTTCATCGCCCGGCACCTCTTCCTCTCCGTGGTCCCATTCGTCGTCCGCTTCCGTGTCCGTCCGTTGCCCGCCGCCGTTCGCGGGGGAGTGCGGGGGTCACCGGCCGATCACGCCGGCGACGCCGCCCTCGTCCGTGCCCCAGACGTCCTCGTCCTCGCTGATCCAGGTGGAACGCTCGCGCTCGTCGCTCTGGGTGCCCTGGCCGCCGCCCATGCCGCCGCCGCCCATGGGCGGCACCATCGGCATGCCACCGGAGGAGGTCGCGGGGCGGCGCAGCGCGGCCGCCTCCTCGGCGGCCAGCTGGGCGGCGCGGGCGCGGCCGGCCGTCGTCTCGCCGGTGGCGGTGGCCCGCAGGCGCTCGGCCCCCGCCGCGCCGCCCCCGCTGGGAGTGCCGGGCGCCCCGAAGCCGTGCCCGAGGGGGTTGTTGGAGAGCAGGGGGATCCGGGAGGAGCCGCCGGAGCCGCCGGAGCCGTAACCCCCGTAGCCGCTGTTGCGCAGGTTGTCGGTCTTCTTCTTCTCGTCCGGGTAGTCGTAGTAGTCGTCCCCGAAACGCCTGTTGCTGTTGTTGCGGTCGAGGGAGGAGGGGCCGCCGGTCACGGAGAGGGTGCGGCCGTCGGCGTCCGTGGTGACCGTCCGCCCGTCCGGGAAGGTGATCTTGTGACCGCCGTCCTTGAGCTTCTGGTCGACGGTGCCGTCCGGGTAGCGGGTGGTGGTCGAGCCGTCCGCGTGGTGCGTGGTCTCCGCGCCCGCGTTCCCGCCGAGCGGGTTGAGGTGCTCGGTCTTCTTCTGCCCGTCGGCCTCGGTGGTGGTGTACGTGCCGTCCGGGGCGAGCCGGGTGGAGGAGCCGTCCTTGTACGTGGTGACGACGGTGCCGTCCTTGTCGACCTTGGCCACCGACCCGTCGGCGTACTCGATCGTCGAGGTGTTCCTCCCCAGCTGGGACACGGTCTTGGTGCCGTCCGGGTCGATCGTGGTGACCGTTCCCTGGGGGGTGATCGTGGTCCTGGTGCCGTTGGGGTGGACCGTCGTCGTCGAGCCGTCCTTGTTGAAGGTGGTGGTCGAGCGGTCCGGGTTGTGGACGGTGGAGCCCGGCTCCGGGCGGGTGACCTTCTTGTTGCCCTCGGCGTCGGTGGTGGTGAGGGTGCCGTCGGCGGCGCGGCTCTGCACCGTGCCGTCCTTGTACTGCGTGATGCTGCTGCCGTCCGGGCGGATCGTCGTCCGCGTACCGTCCGGATAGGTGACCGTCTCGCTGCCGTCCTTGTGCAGCACGGTGGTGGAGCCGTCGGGGTTGACCGTGGTGGTCGTGCCGTCGCGGGCGACGGTGGTGGTGGTCCCGTCCTTGTGTGTGGTGGTGCGGGAGCCGTCCTGGTTGTACGAGGTGGTGGAACCGTCCGGGCCCTTGGTGGTCTTGAGCGGGACGGGCTTGCTCGGGGTGCCGCCGAGGCCGGGCGGCGGGTTCAGGCCGAGCAGCGGCGGGGTGACGCCGGGCGGGGTGGTCTCCTTCCGCCCGTCGGGGTAGGTCGTGGTGTACGAGCCGTCGGGGTTGCGGACGATCGTGGTGCCGTCGGGGGTGCGGACGACGTTGCCGCCGTTGGTTCCGTTGGTTCCGTTGGGGTTGAGGAGGGGCGGGGGCGTACCGGTGTCGAGGCCGGGCGGCTTCTTCCCGCCGAGCCCGCCGTCGCCGCCCAGATTGCCGCCGACGGAGTTGGGGTCGAGTGTCGGCGGCGGCTTGCCGTCGTCCCCGCCGAGCTTGTTCTCCAGCTCGTCCTTCTTCTTTTCGGCCTCGTCCTCCAGGTCCTTCTTTTCCTTTTCGAGGTCCTCTTTCTGCTTCTTCGTCGACTCCTCCAGGAATTTCGCCTTCAGGTCGGTGAAGCCCGTGCTGAAGCTGAGGTTCCCGGTCGCGTTCGCCAGGTTGTTGAAGACCTCGTTGAGTTTCTGCGTCTGGGTGTCGGAAGCCTTGTCCAGCGTCGCCACGATGGTTTCGACCCAGTGCTTGTAGGCCTCCTGGGCGACCTTCTGCCAGGCCGGTGTCTGCGTGAGGTCACCGTAGAGCGGGTGGTAGATCGTGAATCCCGGGTAGAGATAGACCGTACTTTTCCCGGAGACCGTGTAGACCTTTTTTATGTTGTTCTCGTTGAGATAGACGGCGACCTTGTTCACCTCTGCGTTGAGGTGGTAGGTGGGGAGATAGGTGTTGTAGGTCAGCTTCTCCCCGGGCGTCGCCGCGTCGATGGTCACCGTGGCCGAGAGCCAGGTGTTCCAGGCCTGCATGAGGGCGTCGGCGGCGTCGTGGATCGCCTGCGCGCACCGGGCGATCTCCATGCCGATGGAGGACGTGGCGTCGTAGGTGTCGCCGAAGGTCAGGGAGACCGGTGTGCCGGTCGGGGTCAGGTCCTTCTTGAGGCCCTTGTACCCGTAGGCCAGGCCGTCGAGCAGCATGCGGAACACGTCGGCGGCCGAGCCCTGCCAGGCGGCGTCCTCGCCCCCGAGGTCCTTGACCCACTTCTCGAGTTCCGCGCCGTAGTCCGTGAAGAACTTCTGGACCTCGTCGAAGGCCTTGGCCGTGGTGACCAGGCTCTTCAGGTCGACCACGTCCGCCGACACGATCTGCGGCACGGTCCCGAAGGAGTGGGTGAATCCCTCGGTCGTGTGCTTCGTCGTGAGGGCGTAGAGGGCGTCACGGTAGCCGCCGTCGTACGCGCCGGCCCTTCCGTTGTCGCTGAAGTCGTTCCCGCCCTCGTTCCAGGGGACGGTGAGGGTGACCTCGAAATGACCGGTCACCTTGGTGACGTTCTTGTCGAAGTCGTAGAACTGGATGACCCTCTCCAGCGGACCCGGCGAGACGTTGCTGGCCGCCTCGTCGTAGTCCTTGCGCTTGATGGAGGCCCGCAGCCATCCGGCGCCCTCGCCCGCCTGGTCCGCCGCGGCGCCGATCTTCCCCACTTCCTCGCGCGTCGGGCCGGCGAACCCGGTCAGCTGAGCGGCGAGGTACTCGGCCCACTTCTTCTTCTCGTCTTCGGACGCGGGAGCCATACGGGAGTCGATTCCTTCGGGAGGTCATGCGGCGGGCGGCGGGGAGGCGAACGGTCCGGTCACGCCCCGGGCTTGGGCGCGAGCGCGTCCGAGATGTCCTTCCAGTCGTCCAGGATCTTCTGCGCCTCGATGCTGTCGAGGTTGTCCTCCTCGGTCTTCTCCATGTCCGCGAGGGTGAAGCCGAGTTCCTGCTTGATCTCCTTGAACAGCTTCAGCTGGTTCGTGAGGATCTCGCCGAGCTTCTCGGAGTTCGTCTGCATGTAGGTGACGAAGAGGTTGCCCATGGCCGGGGATTCGGGCTTGGTGTCGTCCAGGGCCAGCCTGCCCAGCTTCGGCCCCTGCGAGGTGATGTTCTCGCCGGGGAACTTGAGCTTCCTGGCGAGCAGGGGCATCGTCGGCGCGGGGCTGGTCGGCGAGGTGCTCGCGATCTCCTCCAGCTTCTTGAGGAACATCGGGATGCCCTGGCCCTCGACCGTGAGGAACCTGGTCAGGCTCTCCTTGTCGAGGTGGGACAGATCCGTACCCTCGGCCATGCTCTCTCTCCCTCGGTCGGTGCGAAGCGGTCACCGCGGTGGTGCCGACGGTCACGGCGCCGCGGGCACGGGGCCGGCGGCGCCGCCGGGCCTGTCCGGGACGGGACCGGTCAGGGGACGCGGACGTTCGCCCACTGGTCCGCGCTGCGGTTCTCGTGCTTCTTGTAGATCTCGCTGATCTGGTTCAGCAGGGCGCTGTGGCGGTCCAGGATGCGGCCGAGCTCCCGCGAGGCCGCGTTCCACGCCTCCTGCTTCCCGCCGTAGGTGGCGGCGTCCGAGCCCTGCCAGGCGACGCGGAGCCCGGCGAGCTCCTCGTTGAGCGCCTGCACGGTGTTCTGGATCGCCTTCGTCTGCATCCGCATGTCCTCGGCGGCGCGGTCGACGTGCTGGTACTCGACGTGGATGACACCGTCGGACTTGTCGGCGTAGAAGTTGGACATCAAAGGCTCCTCGACGGGGTGGAGGGGAGAGGGAACGACGGTGACAGGCTCAGGGGTTGAGCTTGTTCTCGGTGCCCACGGAGATCGAGGAGCGGCGGGCGGCCTCGATGAAGTCGTTGATCTCGCCCTGCGTACGCGCCTGTGCCTGACCGGTCTCGGTCAGCGTCTGCATCATCTCGCCCATGCTGCGGGTGATGACGTCCACCTGGCCGCTCCACTCGTTGAGCAGGCTCTGGAAGGCGGTGCCGTCGCTGCCGCCGTAGGCCCTGATGAGGCCTCCCATGACGGACTTGACGTCCTCCTGGGCCCGCTGCACGCCCTCCTTGGCCTGGAAGAGGGCGTTGTAGCCGCGCTGGTTCTCGCTCTGGCTCGAAGTCTGGGTGCTGCCGGGGGGCGGCGGAGTCGCCATGGATGGAGTCCTTGTCTGAGGCGCGGACAGTGAAGCGGACAGTGAACCTGAGGTGCTGAAGTCGGCTGACGGGAAAGGCGAGTCGAACACTCGTCTAGGCAAGCCCTGATGCTAGGGAGAGTTTTGTGACGTGTGCAACGACTTCCGGTGTCTTCTGAGCTTCTTCTGATGTTCGTGACCGGATTCGACCGGGCGTTCCCCTGGGAAGATGCAGAACACCCCTTCCAGGTTCACTGGCAGTTCTCCTCCGAGGGAGTCGAACCGTCGCCCAGCGCCGCCGCCACGTCCAGCCGCGGCCCCGTGGGCAGCATGTCCAGGAGCCGGGACGGTACGGCCTGGGCGTGGCCGCCCTTCAGCCCGAGCCGTTCCACCGAAGTGGCGTCCGGCAGCCGGTACTTCACGCCGACGTCCGTGACCAGGTAGGTCGTGGTGCCGCGCACCCCTCCGCCCGCGCCGAGCGCCTGGACGAGCGCGCCGCCGCCGGGGCGTACCGCGATGCCGTTCACCGGCAGGCAGGCCGAGGCGATCCCGGCGCCGGTGGCCGGTTCGGGGACGGTTCCGCTCTCGCGTACCAGGGCGAGCCGGACCAGGGGCACGAGACCCTCGGGCCGGATCTGGGCGCACAGCGCCGATCCGGCGGCGGACCGCGCGGTGGGCGGGGTGTCCGGCCAGTCCGCCGGAACGGCCCACGACTCCCCGGCCGGGGACTGCCCGGTAGCGGGCTTGCCCGTACGGGACTTCTCGGTCGGGGAGCCCTTCGCCGGGGCCTGGCGGCGGGTCAGTTCGTCGGCGGTCAGGGTGAGGGCCGTCGGGGCGCCGCCCCGGTACGCCTGGCGGCCGGTGCGGTCGTCGCCGAGGACGAGCGCCGCCGCCAGCGGGGTGAGCGGCAGCAGCCCGGCCTTTTCCAGCAGGAAGTACTGCCGGCCCGTGCCGGGCGACGACAGGACGAAGACCTGGCCCACCCGGGCCGGCACACCGCCGATCCGCCCCGACTCCGTACCCCTGCCGGCGACCTCGGGGGCCACCAGATCGGCGCCGGCGGGCAGGCTGTCCAGGAGCGCGGCGGTCACGGGAACGGTCTCGGTGCCGGACCAGCCGAGGGCCTGGAGCGCGCCGTGGCCGCCGATCCGCATCCGGTGGTCGCCCCACAGCAGGTACGTGCTGCCGTCGGGGCCCGCGACGAGTACGCCCTCCGTCCGCACGGGGAACACGCCCTCGGTCGCGAAACCGATCCGCAGCGAGGTACGGGCCGTCCGGCCGCTGCCGTCCGGGCCGGTGGCCAGCGGCGGGTCGGCGCACACCTGCCAGGCTCCCCGCTCCAGGTCGGCGGGGTCGGGCAGGGTGTCCGGGGCGCCGGGGATGCCGACGGGGGTGCCGTGGGGCTCGCCGCGCAGGGACTTCGTGGACACGATGACGGGTGCCGGAGCCGTACGGGAGACCAGCCGGGCCGAGGCGTAGTTGAGGACCGGACGGAGCCGGCCGTCGAGGTACAGGTAGCGGGTGCCCGTCTCCTTCTGCACGATCAGCGCGTTCGTCGTCCGCCACGACTTCGTGCCGGCCGGGGAGATCATCCCGAACAGCAGGAAGCCGACGACGAGGACCACGCCGAGACCGATGCCCCAGGCGAGGCCCCGGTTGGTGCGTCCGACGGGGCTCTCCGGCGCGTCCGGATCCTGGCGCAGCATCCCGCTGACGAGCCGGCCCATGACGAACATGTGGGCCTGGACCTGGTCTTTCCTGGACTGCATGACCGTCCCCCTCGTCAGCCGGACACGGCGCGCAGGTCGCCGTAGACGCCGAGCACCCAGAGGACGAGCGGGATCAGTGCCACCGCCGCGCAGGTGTGCAGGATGTCCCCGGCCCGGCCCCAGTGCGGCAGGAGCCGCCGGCCCGGCACCGTCCAGGAGGCGACGGCCGTGGCGCCGGCCAGGGTGAGCAGCACGGCGAGCAGCACCGGCCGGTCCCCGGGGGCGAGTTCGGCTCCCACGGTGAGCCCCGCGAGCAGCAGCCCGTACAGGCCGGGGAGGAAGACCGCCGGGCGCTGCCAGACGTTGCCGATGGTGCGGGAGTGCAGCAGCAGGAGCAGGCAGAGCGTTCCCGCGGTGACCAGCGCCGGGGCGCCCGGGTCGTCCAGGAGCAGCGCGGTGAGCACGGCGGCGCAGACCAGGCCGACGGCCGCGTACAGCGCGGTCATCCACTGCTCGGCGTGCGCGGTACGGCTCACGACGTGCGCGTGCGGATGCGGGTCGATGCCCTCCTGCAACTCCTCGGCGTTGGAGGGCAGCGCGGGCAGCCGCAGACCGGAGAGCCGGAAGGAGATGCCGGGGACGAGGCCGCCGACGGCGACCGCGAGCACGGCGACGACGGCCGCCGCGGGCCCGGGGGTGAGGTCCAGGGCCAGCATCAGGGTGCCGCCGACCGCCCCGGCCAGGGCGATCACCGCGACCGAGAGCAGCAGCGGGACGAAGGCGGCGACCGCGGCGACCGACAGCACGGCGCCGCCCGCGGCGGCGGCCGACGCGGCGAGGACACGGGCGCCGGTCAACTGCCCGCCGCCGTCGGCCTCGCCGGCAGGCAGGAGGGCTCCGGCCAGCGCCAGGAACGGCGCGACGAACACGCCGAGGGCGGCACCGGCGGCAGAGTCGCCGACCGCCCGGGAGGCGGCGGCGGCGCCGAAGAGCACGAGCAGGCCGACGGCGCCCGCGACGGCGGCCCGGGTCGGGGCGTCACCGCCGGGCAGGGCGCAGACCACCCAGGCGGCGGCGAGCAGCAGGACGGCCGTGGCGCGCAGCGTCCAGCGGCCGGTGCGGGCGGTCCAGCCGTGGGGGCGTTCCCGCATGCTGCCCGCGACGCCGTCGACGAGGTCGTCGAAATGCAGAGCGGGCAAGGCCTCGACGCGAGGCCGTAGATGAAGCGTTTCTCCATCGCGGAGGGACAACGACTCGGGCGTTCCCTCCTCGTCCAGCGGCTCTTCGCCGAGCCGCTGGAGGACCCAGCCGCCGTGCTCGATGCCCTGCTCGGCCAGCTCCTCGCCCGCGTGGTCGAGGAGGGTCGGCAGGAGATCGGCCAGCGGTACGTCCACCGGCACCGCGAGGTCGAGCAGACGCCGGGGGGTCCTGACCGCGAGCCGGCACAGACCAGGGCTCAATATGCCCGATGTTTCCGTCATGACAGGTGGCCGCACCTCTCCGAGGGGCCGGGGTACCGAAGTTGGCTAGCGCACATTACCTTGGTCAACACGTCAGGTCACCGACCCCCCTGGCCCGTTGCCGCTGTGCCCGACCCCCGGCGGACGGACGGTCCCCGCCTCGCGCGGGGCATCGGGAACGGAACCGTACGATCCCCGGGGAACGGACCGGAACCCCTCCGGAACCAGAACCGGACGCGGAACCTCAAGCGGAACCGGATCCGGAACCGAAAGCCCCCGGACGCGATCAGCCCGAGGAGACATCCAGCGTGAGCACCGTCCTCTTCCGCAGGCCCGCCCGGCGGCGCGGTCCCGACATGCCCGAGGGCGAACTCGCGCTCCAGGAACCGCCGACGCTGCCGGAAGCGGAACCGAACACCTCGGCGATGTGGACCTATCTGCCGATGGGTCTCACCTCGCTCGCGATGCTCATGATGTTCCTGCGCCCCGGCCAGGCCACCGCCTTCAGCTACATCGCCATCGGGCTCATGCTGTTCTCGTCCGTGGCGATGGTCCTCGCCCAGCTGATCCGCACCGCGGGCGAACGCAAGCGCAAGCTCAAGGGCGAGCGGCGCGACTACCTGCGCTACCTGACACAGATGCGCCGCCGGATCAGGGTCACGGTCGGGGCCCAGCAGAAGGCCCTGTCCTGGCGCCACCCCGAACCGGACGCCCTGTGGGCGCTGGTCGGGACCAGCCGCCAGTGGGAACGACGGCTCTCCGACGAGGACTTCGCCGAGGTGCGGGTGGCCGTGGGAGACCAGAAGCTCGCCGTACGGCTCGCGCCCCTGTCGACCAAGCCGGTCGAGGACCTCGAACCGCTGGCCGCGCACGCCCTGCGGAGCTTCATCCGCGCGTACGGCACCGTCCCCGACCAGCCGATCGCGCTGTACCTGCGGGCATGGTCGCGCGTGGTGATCCGCGAGGAGGGGACGGAACAGGGGCCGGGGACGGAGGAGCCGGACGGAGGGAACGGCGCGCGGTCCCGCGCCCTGCTGCGCTCCCTCGTCGCCCAGCTCGCCACCTTCCACGCCCCCGAGGAGCTCAACATCGCGCTCTGCGTGAGCGACGAACGCCGTGCGGACTGGGAATGGCTGAAATGGCTCCCCCACGCCCAGCACGGCTACCAGCGCGACGGCGCCGGCCAGGTCCGGCTCGCCGCCGCCGACTTCCAGTCCCTCGAAGAACTCCTCGGCGTCGACTTCACCCAGCGGCCGCCCTTCGACCCGGAGACCCCGCCGAGCCGCGACGAACCCTTCACCCTCGTCGTGGTGGACGGCGGCGCCGTGCCCGCCGGCCACCGCGTCACCGGTGCCGGCTACCGCAACACCGTGCTCGTCGACCTCGGCGGGGCGCTCGCCTGGAAGGCCGCCCGCGGCACCCTTCGGCTCCGTCTCGACCCGGCGGGCCTGCACCTCGTCCGCACCGACCGCGAACGCCGTGAACGGGCCACCTTCCTCGGACGCCCGGACACGCTCGGACCCGCCGCCGCCCGCGCCCTGGCCGCCCGCCTCTCCCCGTACCGGCTCGGCGGCGGCGTCACCGCGTCCGAGCCCTTCGTCACCGACACCGAGCTGACCAGCCTCCTCGGCATCCCCGACCTGCGGCGGCACGAAGCCGCCCGGCTCTGGAAGCACCCCGTCGAGGGGCGCGGCCGGCTCCGGGTGCCCATCGCCGTCGGCGAGGACGGCACCCCCGTCGAGCTCGACATCAAGGAGTCCGCGCAGGGCGGCATGGGGCCGCACGGCATGCTCATCGGCGCCACCGGCTCCGGCAAGAGCGAACTGCTGCGCACCCTCGTCCTCGGCCTCGCGCTCACCCACTCCTCCGAGACGCTCAACTTCGTCCTCGTCGACTTCAAGGGCGGCGCGACCTTCCTCGGCATGGACGAGCTGCCGCACACCTCCGCCGTCATCACCAACCTCGCCGACGAGGTCGCGCTCGTCGGCCGCATGCAGGACGCCCTCCACGGCGAACTCGTCCGCCGCCAGGAGCTGCTGCGCAGGGCCGGGAACTACGCCTCGGTCCTGGAGTACGAGCGCGCCCGCGCCGCCGGCGTCCCTCTCGCACCGCTGCCCAGCCTGTTCGTCGTCGTCGACGAGTTCAGCGAACTGCTCGCCGCCCACCGCGACTTCATGGAACTGTTCGTCATGATCGGCCGACTCGGCCGGTCGCTCGGGGTCCATCTCCTCCTCGCCTCCCAGCGGCTGGAGGAGGGCCGGATGAGCGCCCTGGAGGGCCACCTCTCGTACCGCATCGGCCTGCGCACCTTCTCGGCCATCGAGAGCCGGGGCGTCCTCGGCGTCCCCGACGCCTACCACCTGCCCTCGCAGCCCGGCAGCGGTTATCTGAAGAGCGGCGTCGAGGCGCTGACCCGGTTCCGCGCCGCCTACGTGTCCGGGACGTACAAGGCGCCCCGCCGCGGCGCCCGGCGGGAGCAGATCGCCCGCCAGGTGGTCCCCTGGGGCACCGAATGGGTCGTGCCCCACACGCTGCCGGCGGCTCCGGATCCGGAACCGGAGGCGGAGGCCGACGGCGAAGCGGAGGCCCATCCGGGCTCCGGCTCCGCGATGGAGGAGAGTCTGCTCGGCCTCGCCCTGGACCGGCTGCGCGACAGCGGACCCCCCGCCCACCAGGTGTGGCTCCCGCCGCTCGACACCGCGCCCAGCCTCGACGCCCTGCTGCCGCCGCTGACCCCGGACCCCGACCTCGGGCTCACCACGGTCGGGTCCGCCGACCGCGGGCGGCTCCGGGTCCCCGTCGGCCTGGTGGACCGCCCCTTCGAGCAGGTACGGGACCTGCTCACCGTCGACCTCTCCGCCGCCGGCGGACACGTCGCCGTCGCGGGCGGCCCGCAGAGCGGCAAGAGCACCCTGCTCCGCACTCTGATCTGCTCCCTCGCCCTCACCCACTCACCCCGCGAGGTCCAGTTCTACTGCCTGGACTTCGGCGGCGGCGCGCTGGGAGCGCTCGCCGGACTGCCGCACGTCGGCGGAGTCGCGGGACGGCTCGACCGGGAGCGGATCGCCCGGACCTTCGCCGAGATCGTCTCGCTGCTCAACCGCCGTGAACTGTTCTTCCAGGAACAGGGCATCGACTCGATGGCCACCTACCGGAAGCGGCGGGCGGCGGGCGAGTTCGCCGACCAGCCCTTCGGGGACGTCTTCCTCGTGGTGGACGGCTGGTCCACCGTCCGCAGCGACTTCTTCGACGACATGGGCGTCTTCTCCGAGATCGCCTCCCGGGGCCTCAACTACGGCGTCCACCTCGTCATCGCCACCTCCCGCTGGGTCGAGGTCTCCGCCGCCCTCCGCGACCAGATCGGCACCCGCCTCGAACTCCGCATGGGCGACCCGATGGACTCCGCCGTCGACGTCCGCAAGGCCGCCACCGTCCCCGTCTCCCCAGGCCGCGGCCTGAGCCCCGACAAGATGCACTTCCTCACCCCCCTTCCCCGCATCGACGGGCAGGAACGCGCCGAGGACCTGGCGGAGGCCCTCGCCGACCTCGTCGAAGCCGTCGCCGAGAGCTGGGACGCGCCGCCCGCGCCCGCCGTACGCATGCTCCCCACCGAACTGCCCGCGTCCGAACTCCCCGCCTCCGAGCATCCGCTGCGGATCGCGGTCGGACTCGACGAGGCCGAACTCGCGCCCGTCTGGCACGACTTCTCCCAGAGCCCGCACCTCTACCTCGTCGGCGACACCGAGAGCGGCAAGACCAGCGCGCTCAAGCTCATCGCCCAGCGGATCATGGCGACCCACGGTCCGGACGAGGTCAGCTTCCTCGTCGCCGACTACCGCCGCGAACTGATCGAGGCCATCCCGGAGGAGTACCGGCTCGGGCACGCCGTCTCCGCCGACCCGCTGCGCGAGTACGTGGACGGCGCCGCGCGCGCCATGGCCGCCCGGCTGCCGGGGGAGGACATCTCCCCGGCCCGGATGCGCCGCGCCGACTGGTGGAACGGGCCCCGGCTCTTCGTCCTCGTCGACGACTACGAGATGGTCGGCTCGCCCTTCGACGGCCCCTTCGAGCCGCTGGTGCCGCACCTGCCGCTCGGGTACGAGATCGGCCTGCACATGATCGTCGCCCGAGCCTCCACGGGCGCGGGCCGGGCCGACCCCCTCATCCGCAAGATGGGCGAGGTCAACTCCTCGGCGCTGCTGCTGTCCTGCCCGCCCTCGGAGGGCTACCTCCTCGACAACGTCAAGCCCCGCATCCTGCCCCCGGGCCGCGCCCAGAGCGTCGTCCGCCGCAAGACCCGCCTGGTCCAGCTCGCGCTCCCGGACCCGGTCCCGGGGGAGGACGAGGGAGAGGAGTAGGGCCGGAGGCCGGGGCCGGGGTGTACCAGGCCCCCGGGTCTCACTCGGCCGGGCGGCCCTCGGCGTCCAGACGGCCCGGCCGCCAGCGGCGCTTGCGGCCCTTGGGCAGGACGACCGCGAGGAAGGTCACGAGCAGGATCGTTCCCGCCGCCACCCCCGTCACCAGATAGGCGGTGGAGCGGGCGCCCGCCGTCTCCGGCGGCTCCGACAGCCGGATGGGGGCCGGCCGCCCGGCCGCCCCCGTCGTCCCCTCCGCCCCCGCCTCTCCCGCCGCCTCCGGCGAGCGGGTGCCGGTGGAGACCCCCGAGACGGCCCCGTACGGATCGAGCGCGGGCAGGTCGCCCGGATAGGCACCCCTGAGCAGCCGTACGCGGACCTCGGCGGCGGTCAGCTCCGGGTGGTACGCGCGGACCAGCGCCGCCGTGCCCGCGGCGACCGCGGCGGCCAGGGACGACCCCGAGGCGGTCCACTTGCCGTCGCCCACCGGCCCCGGGCCCATCAGGGCGTCGCCGGGGGCGGAGAGGTCGGCGTGCCGGAACGGCGGCGCGGTCGCCGGGCGCGTGCCCTGCGGCCCGGTGTCGAGCACCGCGAGGGCATCGGCCGGTGCCACCGGCGCGGGCGGCGGGGTGGACGAGCCCCGCGGGACGCTGTCCGCCGCCGCGGGCACGACCACCAGGGCGTCATGCGCGCGTGCGGCGGTCATCGCCTCGCGCACCCGCCGGTCGGAGCCGTCCAGGGGCGCGGTCACCGTGATCACGTCGGCCCCGGCGGCGGCGGCCTCCCGCACCCCGGCGGCCAGCCGGGCGAGGTCGGACTCACCGCGCTCACCCGTGCCCCGTACGGCCAGGACGCGGGCCTCCGGGGCCACCCCGGAGAAACCCTGTCCGGGGAAGGCCGCTCCGGCCGCGAGCCCGGCCTGGAACGTCCCCCGGCCCACACAGTCCTTGCCGGCCGCGCCCAGGGCCTTCACCCGCCCGCGCAGGACGGCCGCGTCGTCGCTCACGCCCGTGCCGACGACCGCCACCGTCACGCCCCGCCCCCGGGAGAGGCGCCAGACCTGGTCGAGACCCAGGACGTCGCGCGTCCAGGGGGCTGCCGCCGTGACCGTTCCCCGTACCTTCGTACAGGCCTGGTCGGGGGAGAGCCGCTCGGGCACGCCCGGGAGCGCGGTGCCGCCCCCGCCCCCGCCGTCCGCTCCGGCGGACCCCGCGGCCCCGGCCGTTCCCGCGGCATCCGCCGCCGTGGCGAGGGGAAGCGGACCGGCGAGGAGGGCGGTGCACAGAAGCAGGCCGGTGCACAGACTCGTACGGCGACGCATGGGGGTCCTCGGTTCGGGCCCCGTAAGGGGGCGGGACTGCGTTGACAGGGTTCCCGGGACGGAGCGACCCCGGGGCGGCTCCCCCGGGTCAGGGCTCCCTGAGGTCCTGCGGCAGCAGCAGTCGCAGGTCGTCCAGGCTCGGTGCCGCCACCGAGCTGAGCCGACGGGCCTGCCGGGTCATCATGGCCTCGAGCGTCTGGCGCGCCAGACGGGCGTTGCCGAAGGTACGGCCGCGCGGGATCGCCTCGAAGTGGTCCCGCAGCTCGGAGGCCGTACCGGGAGCGCACTCGTACCCGTTGTCGACGGCGTGCCGGCGCACGATGGTGACCAGCTCGTCGGAGGAGTAGTTCGGGAACTCGACGTGCCGGGTGAAACGGGAGGCCAGACCGGGGTTGGAACCGAGGAAACGGTCCATCTCCTCCGTATAGCCGGCGACGATCACCACCACCTCGTCGCGGTGGTCCTCCATCAGCTTCAGCAGCGTGTCCACCGCCTCCTGGCCGAAGTCGGAGGATCCCCCGGCACCGCCGGGCGTCAGCGTGTACGCCTCGTCGACGAACAGCACCCCGCCGAGCGCCCGCTGGAAGACCTCCTTCGTCAGCTGCGCCGTGTGTCCCACGTACCGCCCGACGAGATCCGGCCTGGCCACCTCGACGAGCTGGCCGCGCGGGAGGACCCCGAGGGACGCGAGGAGTTCGCCGTACAGCCGGGCCACCGTGGTCTTTCCGGTGCCGGGCGGCCCGGCGAAGACCAGGTGGTTGCTGATGCGGGGCGCGGGAAGTCCCGCCGCGGCCCGGCGACGGGCCGTCGCCAGCAGGTTGACGAGGTCGCTCACCTCGCGCTTGACCGCCGTCAGACCGGTCAGCGCGTCCAGCCGCAGCAGCGGATCCTGTTCGCCGCCCTCCGCCGCCGCGGCCGGCGTGAGACCCACGTCCTCGGAGGTCAGCAGCGTCAGCTCCCGCTCGTCGACGTCACCGCGCGCGGCGAGCCGGGACGCCTGCCGGTCCACCATCTCCTCGAACACCTTCCGCGCGGTCCGGCCGTTGCCGAACCCGGCGTCGCGCGGCATCCGCTCGAAATGGGTGTGCAGCGCCGAACGCGCCTCGCCGTCCAGCTCGTAGCGGTGGGCGGCACACATCCGCTCCACGATGGTGACCAGTTCCTCCGACGTGTAGTCGGAGAACTCCACACTGCGGGTGAAACGGGAGGCCAGGCCGGGGTTGGAGGCCAGGAAGCCCGTCATCTCCTGCGGATACCCGGCCGCCACCACCACCACGTCCTCGCGGTGGTCCTCCATCAGCTTCACCAGCGTGTCGATGGCCTCACGGCCGAAGTCCGCGCCCGAACCGGCGGAGTCGGACAGCAGCGTGTACGCCTCGTCGACGAACAGCACCCCGCCCAGCGCCTTCTTGAACGTCTCCGTCGTCTTGATCGCCGTACCGCCGACGATCTGCGCGACGAGATCCGCCCGCGACACCTCCACCAGATGGCCGGAGCGCAGCACCCCGAGCGAGGCGAGGATCGACCCGTACAGGCGGGCCACCGTGGTCTTTCCGGTGCCGGGCGGACCCGCGAACACCAGGTGCCGGCTCATCGGCGGCGCCGGCATCCCCAGACCGGCCCGACGTTGCGCCATCCGGTTCAGGTTGATCAGCGTCAGGACCTGCTCCTTGACGTCGGCGAGACCGATCAGCGACTGGAGTTCGGCGACCGCGCCGCCCTCCGCGTCCTCGCCGCCGCCCACCACCACCGCCCCGCCCGGAAGCCGCCCGTCGCCCGCCGCCTTCGCGTCGGCGACACTGCCCCAGGCGTCCGGCGCGCCGTTGTCGACGCTGGTCAGCTGCTCCACCGCGAGCCGGTCCCCGGCCACCGACTGGCGCAGCCCGCTGCCCTTGTTGTCCCGTACGACACAGCCGATCACCGACACCGGATCGGCCCCCTCCACCCGTACCCCGTCGGCTCCCGAACCGGTCACCTCGCAGGAGTTGAGCGAGGCCCTGGCGCCCGCCGCGATCAGCACCCCGTACTCGCCCGAGTCCCCCACGCGCGACCGGGCCGCCGTCAGATCACCCTGCTCCTCGACCCGCACGCCCACCGCCGGGCAGTCGCTCACCTCGGTGTCGCGGAGGGTCACCGCGCCGAGCGCGCCCACCACCACCCCGGCGTCCTTCGCGGCCCGCACCCTGCCCTGGCCGACGTACAGGTTCGCGTGCCCGGACACGTGCAGGCCCGCGCCCTCGCACTCCTCGACCCGGCACTCCTCGAGACGGCCGCGACCGTCCGCGACGACCTCCACCCCGTGCCCCGCCGAACGCGCCACGGTCACGCGGCGCAGCAGCGGATTCGCGCTCGCCCTGACCAGCACACCGCTGCCGCCGCTGCCGCTCACCTCCAGGCGGTCGATCTCCGCGACGGAGTTCTCCTCCAGAAGCACCCCGATCCGCTCAGGGTCGCGGACGGTCGTCCCGGTGAGCACCGGGGAGGAGAAGTCGGTCACGCGGATCGCCGCGTCCCGGGCGGAGTCGAACACGCACTCCTCGAACAGGCCGCGGCTCCGCTCCGTCACCAGGAGCCCGTGCCCCGCGGTCCGGTCCGTACGGCAGCGGCGCAGGGTGGGCGCGGAACCGGAACCGACGACGAAGCCGTGCCCGGTGGTGTTCCGTACGGTCACCTCCTCCAGCAGGGTCGTACCCGTGGTGTTCACGAAGACGCCCACCACCGAGTCCGCCACCGTCGCACGCGCCACGGTGACGCTGCTCTCCTCCTCGGCGGCGACCCCCGGCTTGTCGGCGGCCGAGATCTCGCACTCCTCCACGCGCACGTGCGCGCGCCCGTTGGCCAGGACGCCGTTGCCGCGCGCGTCACGGAGACGGCTCGACCGCACCGACACCCGGCCCTGCTCGCCGGCGACGACGGCGGAGGTGCCGAGGTGCTCGACGACGCACTCCTCCAGGAGGCTCTCCGTCGCCGAAGTGCTCACCACGCCGGCGCCCTTGGGGTTCTCGACCCGGCACTGCCGCACCGCGAGCGAACCGGAACCACGCGCGAACAGGGCGGCCCACGAAGTCCCGTACACGTCGCACCGGTCGAGCAGGAGCTGCCCGTGCGGTACGTCCACCACCGGGAGTTCGTCGTCGTGGCCGCGCAGCACCAGGGAGTTCACCATGGCGGAGTCGCAGGCCAGGATCAGCGCCGAGCCGCGCCGGGGGGCCAGCTCGACGGTGCCCCGGCCCTCCGTCGTGGTCAGCGTCAGGGAGGTGGCGAGGGTCAGGTTCTCCTCGTAGCGCCCGGGAGCGACACTGATGACGGCTCCGGTGCGGGCCACCCGGAGGGCCTCCGAGATGGTGCGGCAGTCGCCCGTCCCGTCCTGGGCGACGGTGAGCAGCTGGCGTGACACGTTCTGACCTCCAGGGCGCCCCGATGTCGTTCCGCCGTGCAGCGTCCGTTCGCTCCGGGACATGTGGAACTGATGTGCCCATCATGCCTGTCGGGGCGGACGGCCCGCCAGCGCCTCCGGTCGTCAGGGGCGCCTCCCGGCGCGACGCGAGGGGAAGCCGGGCGGATGCCCAGGGCGTGAGCGTGGACGCCGTCCTGGGGCCGGGACGTCGTGTCGGCCGGCGTGCCCGGTGGCGGGCGCCCTGCCCGGCGCTGTCCGCTGCGACATCGACCTGGTGGAGCGATCCGACACACCCGCCCGGATGCGGGGGTTCACCGGCCGGGTCGGCGAGGATCGCCCTGCGGCCACCGCCCGCGTACCGGAGCATGCGGCTGCCCGCGACGATCGTGCCGGGCTTCGGCCGACCGGGCCGCGTCCCGGCGTCGGGCCGGACCAGGCCGTTCCCGTTCCCAGCCCGTCGGAGTCACCATGGCCCCACCCCCGGACCCGCCCCGCCCGCGCCGCTTCGGGACCTCGATCCTGCCGGTCCTGATCCCCCTCGCGATCCTGATGGTGGTGGCGGTGGGCGTGGGGTCGTGGCTGCAGTTCTCCGAGCGGCAGGCGATGGACACGGTCCACACGGTGGGCTCCCGAGCCGCCGACCGTGTGGACGTGGAGGCCACCGTCCAGCGCGTCGACGCCGCGGCCCGGGAGCTGGTGCTGCGGGTCCGGGTCACCCCACGGGGGACCCTCGCCGAGGAGGACGGGACCGCACCGGTGGCCGATCTCGTCCTCCAGACCTCCACGGCGACCCTCGGCGACCTGGCGTTCGAGGCGCACGAGCGGCTCACGACCAGGGACGTACAGGTCGCGATCACGGGGGGATCGATCAGCGACTACCCGTTCGACACCTACGAGACCGACGTCGAGTTCTGGGCGCTGCTGGGCGGCGAACAGGTCCCGGTGCGGATGCTGTTCTCCAACAACGACACGCTCTTCTCGGTCTCCGCGACCCCCACGGCCTCCCGGCAGGAGGCCGCCGTGGGGCTGTGGGTGTCGCGATCGGGCAGCCTGACCGTCTTCGCGGTCTTCATGATGATGGTGATGTGGGCGCTGGCGGCGTCCGTGGTCATCGGAGCCTGGTACCTGACGACCCGTCGCAAGGGCCTGGTCTGGCCCGCCCTCGCCTGGATGGCCGCCACGCTGTTCGCCCTTTCGGCGTTCCGCAACACCGCGCCCGGCACGCCTCCGATCGGCTGTGTGCTGGACTGGTTCGCGTTCCTGTGGGCCGAGACGATCATCGCGCTGTGCCTGATCGTCGTGGTGACCACCGGCGTCCGCACCACTCTCCGGACGGACGACGCCCCCACCTAGGACGGCCTACGGCGCGATCTCGAACGTGGGCGGCCGGAGCCCCGCGAGGCAACGCGTGTCCGGCGCGTCCGGACGGTCGAAGAACGAGACGGTCATCGTCTGCGCGCACGTCGAGTCGGCGAAGACCACGTGCGCGACGTACGGAACCGTCACGGCGATGGACCGGCTCAGCGTCCGGGCGGCGTACGGCCCGCTGCTCGGCGCGGTCTGGGAGTCGAAGCCGCCGGACAGGACGAGTGTCGGGATGTCGCTGCGCGTCACCTTCCGGATCGAGCGCGGCGCCGCAGGGATGTCCCAGGCACGGCAGTCCGCGTGCATCCAGCTGAGAAGCGGCGCGTTGGCCAGCACCGAGCGGGGGAACGACGGGAACGCGCGCCGCCCTGCCCGGATCACGTCGGCCTCACTCTCGAACGGCGTCCACTCGCTGCAGAAGACTCCGAAGACGAGACCGTGAGAGACCCTCCCGATGGCCTGCGGGCTGAGCTTTCCGCCCGCGTACTGCTCCGCGATCCGCTGCGGGTTGCCGTGGGCCAGTTCGTCGATGGAGCGGGGCACTCCGGCCGCGAGATGGCTGGCGAAGGTCAGCCAGTTCACCAGAAGTCCGCCGTCCAGCGTGACCTCCACCGGCTCCGGCCGGCCGGGAACCGTGACGGTGGTGGTGAGGGGTCGGGCTTCGAGCTCGACCACGAGGCGCTCGAAGGTGTCCTTGAGGTTGGGGTAGCGAGTGTTGCAGGCGGGCTGCTCCGCGCAGGTCTTGAAGATGCTGTCGAAGCCCTCTCGTGCGGCCTTCCAGGTCACGGCCCCGCCGGCCAGGGACGGCGGCAGGACGCCGTCGATACCGACCGAACGGATGCCCTTCGGGTGCAGGCGCATGTACTGGAGCGCCAGGTCGGTGCCGTACGAGATGCCGAACACGTTCCACTGCTTGATGCCCAGCGCCTTGCGCAGGTCGTCGTAGTCAGCGGAGCTCTCGGTGCCGTTGTAGGCGCCGAGGTCGGCCCCGCGGCTCACCAGCTGGTCGCGGCATCTCCGCGTCTCCTGGACGTGCAGACGCCCGGTCGACGGCGCGCCGAAGACGAGATCGAGGGAGTTCGCGACGAACTCGTCGACGTTCCGGCAGGTGAGCTGCGGGTCGGCCGAGTAGGTTCCGCGCTGGGACATGAAGATCACGTCGCGGTCGCGGTTCAGGCCGCCGGCGACCGCCATCGGGATCTCGGAGACCGCGTCGTCCCCCGGCCCGCCGGCGAGCCACACGATCGGGTCGGACGCGGGTCTCCTGCCGACCGCGGGGATGATCGCGACCGCGAGGCTGATCTTTCGCCCGTGGCGCCGGGAACGGTTCTCGGGCACGGTGAGCGTTCCGCAGTGGGCGCGCGCCAGATCGGGGATCGGGTCCGCCGTCCTCGGGCAGGGGCCCGGCTCGAAGTGGGCGCCGCCCGACGTCCGGGCAACCGTGCCGAGCGGCGCTCCGGTGCCGGACTCGGCCCGGGCGGGGAGCGCGGCGAGGCCGAGGACGAGGGCGCCGGCCGTGGCTCCGGCCAGCGCGGCCGGGAGCCGGCGCGCGGGGCGCCCGTGTCGGGGTGGGGTGGGGGACGTCATCGGGTCTCCGGTTCGGGGGTGAGGGTGAAGGGTGCCGGCGTGAGTCCTGCCACGCAGCCGGTGTCGGGCGCGGTCGGACGGGCGAGGAAGGACGCCAGGACGCGCTGCGCGCAGGGCGACTGCGGGACCACGAAGTGGCCGATCCCGGGGATCCGCACGGCGGTCGAGCGGGGCAGCGTACGGCCGGTGTACGGGCCCCAGCTCGCCCCCGTCTTCGCGTCGAAGGTTCCGGAGATGATCAGGGTCGGCACCGTGCTGGAGGTGGCCGTCCGCTGGATCGCGGTGCGGTCCGGGACGTTCCAGACGCGGCACAGGTCGTACTCGAAGGGGAGCTGCGGCGCGTGGGCTAGGACCGTGTCCGGCCAGCCGGGGAACGCCCGGCGCCCGGCCTCCAGGACGTCGGCCTTCGTGAAGCCCGGCGCCCATTCGCTGCACGCCACCGAGTGCGTCAGACCGTGGGCGAACTCGCCGATGGCGGGCGTCGCGCCGGCCGCCTGGGCCCGGGCGAAGCGCTCCGGGTTTCCGTGGGCGAGTTCGTCGAGTGCCGCGGGGACGTCGACGGACGGCAGGGCGCCGCCGTCGGTGACCAGCAGGTTGATCAGCGTGCCGCCGTCGAGGACGACCTTCACCGGGCTGCCGCCTCCGGGCGGCTGCACCGTCAGCCTCAGGGGGTTCGCCTCAAGGCGCCGGACCTGCTCGGTCAGCGTGCGGGAGAGGTCCGGGTAGCGGTTCTTGCAGGCCGGCTGGGCCTCGCATGCCGCGAAGATCGCGTGGACTCCCTCCTGCGCGCTGTCCCAGGCCCAGGGCAGGCTCACGATCTGCGGCGGCACGACCGAGTCGATCGTCACCGAGCGGATCCCCTCGGGGTGCCGGCGCAGATAGGTGAGGGCCAGGTCGGTCCCGTAGGAGTAGCCGTAGACGTTCCACTTCCTGATGCCGAGCGCCTTGCGCAGGTCGGCGAAGTCCGCGGCGTTCTCGGTGGTGTTGTAGTTGCTCAGCCGGATTCCGTCGGCCGTCAGACGGTCCCGGCACTCCTTCGCGGCGCGCACCAGGAGCCGCCCGGTCGAGGGCGCGTCGTAGGGCAGCCCGACGGCCTTCGCGTTGAACCGGTCCATCTCCGGGCAGGCCAGGTTCGGCTGCGAGTAGAGCGCGCCGCGCTGGGTCATGACGATCAGGTCGCGGTCCCGGTTCACGCCGGAGTCGATCAGGAAGGGGATGGCACTGATCGCCTCGCCGCCGGGGCCTCCCTCCATGAACACCACCGGGTCCCGCGCCGGATTCGTCGACGCGGCCGGAATGACGGCGACCGTGAGCTTGACGGTCCGTCCGCCGCGGTGGGACCGGCTCTCGGGCACCTCCAGGGTTCCGCAGTGCCCGGGGATCGGGTCGGGCGTGGTCGGGCAGGGACCGGGGACGAACCGTGCCGGACCTCCGGGACGGGGTTCGCCGGGGGGAGGTGACACGGCACCGCTCGGTGCCGTGCCGACCGCGCCCAGGAGTGCCAGACCGGCCGCGACGACCGCCATCCTGGCGGGCGACCGCCGGGCGAGTCGTGGTGCGCGGGACCGCGGCCTCCGCTTTCGTACGAGCCTGCCGCTCCCGCGAGCGAACGGCAGGCAGCCTGTTCCGATGTCGTGTTCCGCCATGTGGTCCCGTCTTTCTGAGGACCTCGGCCGCGCCGAGACCCGACGACGATGCAGCGCGGCTCCGCGCGTCCCGTTCGTCGGATGGCGGCCACCGCCAGGCCAGCGTCAGCCGCCGTCAGGACGTCCACCACCGGGGAGCGCCAGTCGGAGCAGTCCGTCCCGGCCAGGTCAGGGCCTGACGCGGCTCAGG
This sequence comes from Streptomyces sp. NPDC056503, assembly GCF_042794995.1. Lineage (NCBI taxonomy): Bacteria > Bacillati > Actinomycetota > Actinomycetes > Kitasatosporales > Streptomycetaceae > Streptomyces > Streptomyces sp. NPDC056503. The sequence goes on along the minus strand of NZ_JBHTST010000012.1, from coordinate 49,550 downwards.
AGCGGGAGCAGGCGATTCCCGTGGCGCTTCGGTCCGGAGGCGCTGAAGGCGTCGGTGCCGGACAGGGCGAAACCGTGGACGGCGCCGGGGCGGATCCCGGAGGCGCGGCCGACACCCGCGGCATCCAGGTCCCGGCCGCGCGAGGCGGGCCGGGCCCTGGAAGAGGTGCCCGAAGCGGAACCCGACGGGCATCCCCGCGCGGACCACGCGGCGATGCGGCCGGCGGAGGTCGTTCACCTCCGGCTTGGGCGGTGCCATCGCCCCGGACCGGGTGGGGCATGCCCAACTCCCGGACGGCGTACGGGAACAGGCCAACCGCCTCATCGAGCAGTCCGTGGAGGAGTGGGACCGCGGCGGCCGGGACCAGGCGCCTGTGCGGTGAGTCCGGAGTCCAGCGTCCGGCGTCCGGAGTCCGTTCCGCGACTGGTCCGGAAGTGCCGACCAGGCGTGGGATGCCGGCGGGACGAACGGGGAGCTTCGGCGTGAGGGCGACTCCTCCTCGCACGGGGCGAGCGAGAGGCGCCTGACGGGCGGAAGCCCGGGTCAGGCGCCTCTTCTTGTGCCCCTAGAAGAAGCCGAGCTCCTTCGGCGAGTAGCTCACCAGCAGATTCTTGGTCTGCTGGTGGTACAGGAGTTGCGAGGTGCTGGCCTGCGGAGATGTTGCCACTGACGCTCCCAGGCAGTGACGTGGTCCGGGAATGGTCCGGATCTTTGGGTGTGCTCGAAGATCCTTGGCGTCGTCGCGGAGCCGACGAGGCATCAGGCACCTCGAGAGGGCGACGCAGGTTGGGAGGAAGCCGACCAGCTCAGGGAGCCCTCCATTGCCCGTGACGTATCCGGACTCCAGTCGACGACTTGCGCGCTGCGCCCGGAGCGGGCGGAAGCGCACCGCTTCGAGCCGTAGGCTCTGCCGAATGGCCGCGTCTCGCCGAGGAGCATGACGTGGGGTGCGCCTGCGCTCACATGGGGTCACGTGGGCTGTCCGTGAGGCGCACGAGGTCGCGGGAGCACGCGCGACGCCGTAACGGCCGCTCCTGTCGCGGCGGCGGCCCCGTCGGATGCGGTGGGAGAAGAATCCGAGGGGGTTCGGTGCTCCACGGCACGTGGACCGCGCGCCGAAGGCGCGGTGCTGGATGACTCGGCCGGCGCGGCGACGGCTGGTCCTTCGGCCGACGTGACGGAAAGGCGGCCGCTGGCCGGCGCCCCCACGCTGCTGAACGTGGTTGTTCGTTCTGAGCCGACCTTCCGGCCTGGTCGCACCGCCGGTGCGATCCAAGGGGACCGCTCCCGCCCGGCCGTCGCTGACAGCGCGCCGGAGGCGAGTGTCGCAGCCCTCTCGTGGACCTCGGCCCACTGGGCGTGCAAGACGTGCTGAATGTCCGCTTCTCTTATGATGGCCAGAGGGTGAGGCCAGAAGTGGACTGATGCCGATGAGCGGACCCGTGAATGCCGAGGGGGCCAGTGCGGGAGAGGAAGGCCCGCCGCCGGATCCCTGTCCCGCCACCGCCTGGGTGGACCGGGTGGGCACCGTCCAGCTGTGGAGCGCGGAGGCGGAAGCCCTCCTTGGATACCCGGCGAAGGAAGTCTGCGGCACGCCGGCGGTGGAGCTGCTGACCACCCGCGGGGACCGCGAAGCGGCGCTGGCCGGGCGCGACCGACCTGAGGTCGGCCAGAGCTGGGACGGCATTCTCGGCCTGCGGCACCGCGACGGGCACGAGGTGAGGGTCGCGCTGCGCGTGCGCCCGCTCACGGACCGGGAAGGCCGGGCGGGATGGTCGGTCTCCGCAGGAGACGCTCGGCGGATCGAGCGGGAGGACGTCGACCGGGCGATGATGCGGGCCCTGTTCCAGCAGTATCCCGCCCCCATCGCCATCATGGACGACGAGTTGCGGTACCGGTTGCTGAACGGAGCGGCGGAGCGAGCCCTCAGCCACCCCGGGAACCGGCTCATCGGCCGGCACGTCGGCGCGGACACCTCCCACGTCGACTCCGGAACGATCGACCGGGTTCTGCGGCAGGTGCGAGAGACCGGTGAGCCCGTCCTCGGCCTTCCGGTGCGCGGAAGTCCCTCGTCCGGTCCGGACCGCGACCGGATGTGGTCGCTGTCCACGTTCCGGCTGACCGACCCGACCGACCGTCCCCTCGGCACGTGCCAGACGTACGTCGACATCACGGACGGGTACCGGGCCGAGCGGCGCCTGGAACTGCTGACCAAGGCCGGAGCGGGCATCGGTGCCAGACTGGACGTGACACGCACCGCCCAGGAGCTGGCGGACGTCCTCGTGCCGGCCCTCGGCGACGTCGCCTGGGTAGCCCTGTCCGAGGCCGTGCTCGAGGGGGACGAGCCCCCGAAGATGCTCGGCCCGGGGCAGTGGAATCTGCGCCGGATCGGCGTGGCCCCGCCGGGTGACGACTGGCCCACCGGTCTCCCTGCCGTGGGCGCGGTTCCGCCCGCGCTGCCGAACCACCCGCTTCTACGGAGAATCGGACAGGGCGAGACCGTCCTGCTGCCTGACCGGGACAGCGTGATCGCCGCAGCCGAGGGGCACTCGGAGCTGGCTCCTCTGTTCGTCCCCGAGCACGGCCACTCGGCGATCGCGGCTCCGTTGTTCGCCCGTGGCCTCGTCCTCGGCACCGTGGTCGTCTGGCGCACCCGCCGACCCGGCCCCTTCGGCCAGGAGGACGCCGACCTGCTGACGGAGATAGCCTCCCGGGCCGCACTCGGCGTGGACAACGCCCGCCGTTACACGCGCGAGCACCGGGCGGCCGTCGCTCTGCAGCAGCGCCTGCTCCCCGCGGCCACCACCGACACCCCCGCGGCGGAGACCGTGGGGTTCTACGTGCCGGCGGGAGGCGGAGCGGAGATCGGCGGCGACTGGTACGACGTCATAGCCCTCCCGTCCTTCCGCGTCGCCCTCGTCGCGGGTGACGTCACGGGACATGGTCTCCCCGCCACCGCCACCATGGGCCGACTGCGCACGGCCGTCGACACTCTGGCCGACCTGGAACTCGACCCGGACGAACTCCTCACCCACCTCGACGACCTCGTCCACCAACTCCAGGCCGAGGCACCCCATCAAGGGGACACCGTCGGCGCCAGCTGCCTGTACGCCGTCTACGACCCCATCACCTGCCAGTGCACCCTGGCCAGCGCCGGACACCCACCGCCCGTCGTGATCCGACCCGACGGCACCGTCGAATCCGTCGAGATCTCGCCCGGACCGCTGCTCGGTGTGGGCGGGCTGCCGTTCGAGGCGACCACGTTCGGCCTCGAGCCCGGCAGCATCGTCGCGGTGTACACCAAGGGCGTCATCTACCGCGACGACCACGATCCCGACGCCGGTCTGCGACGGCTGACCGACCGTCTCGCGCGGTTCGCCGGCCCCGGCCGTGGCCTGGACGGCGCGGGACACGAGCTTCTCCGCAGCCTGGGCGACGTTCCGGCCCGCGACGACATGGCCCTGCTCCTGGCACGCACGCGTGCCATCGACCCGGGGAACACCGCGACCTGGGAATTCCCCGCAGACGCCTCCGTCGTCGCCGCCGCGCGCAAGGCGGCGGCCGGGCAGTTGACCGCGTGGGGACTGGAGGAGGTGTCCTTCACCACCGAGCTGGTCGTCAGCGAACTCGTCACCAACGCCGTCCGGTACGCGGGCGGTCCCATCGGCCTGCGCCTCATCAGGGAGAACGTGCTGGTCTGCGAGGTCAACGACCCCAGCAACACCCAGCCGCGGCTGCGCCGGGCCCGTTGGTCCGACGAAGGGGGCCGAGGCCTGTTCCTCATCGCCCAACTCACCACCCGCTGGGGCAGCCGCTACACCCGGAGCGGAAAGACCATCTGGACCGAGCAGCCCCTCGCCGCCGATCTCGGCCTGCTCGACTTGCCGCCTTGATCACGGACGGTACGCCGGCCTCCGCGCGGCCGGCTGGTCCGCTTTCCTGGACTGCCTGCGAGGTCTCCGTCACAGCGGCCGGGGCCGGGTTCTAGGCGATGCGGGGCTGCAGCCCGACATCATGCCCGGTCATGAGGGCGACGATGCCCTGGTCGGTGACGGCCACGGACCGGAGCGCGAGCCCTTCGGGCAGGTTGTCGAGCGGGGCCTGACGCTCCAAGGCCTTCTCCAGCAGGGTGCGTGCGGCAGGAGGCACGTTCTCGGAGAGCCGGACGTCGTCGACTCCGATGGCTCTCGAGCCGGCGACGCCGAGGTGCGCGGAGGCCGAGACCTGTCCAAGCAGCGGGACCTGAGTGGTCGCCACCACCTGGTCGTTGCCGTTGCCTCGGTTGATGTCGACCCCGTAGAAGGTCGAGAGGTCTTCGTACGTGATGGTCGCCGTGACCTCGGCCTCGTCGGCCCGCTCCCGTCCGCCCTGCTCTTGGCGTATTCCGCGCAGATGGATGGCGAGATCCTGAATGGTCAGGACGCGGCCGTTCAGGGCGGCTGGAACCTGTGCGGCGTCGATGTCCGCCTCGGTGATCACCTTTCGAGCCAGCTGAAGTGACACGGGAAAGCCGTTCACATGCACCTGGGGAGCGGAGTCGAGGCCGATGTCGCGCCGAACCGAGTCGGCGATGCGGTCCTGCGCGTACTGCGTGGCCACCACCTCGCCGCCAGCGGCGGCGAGCAGCGCCAGGGCCGCCGCGATCGATACGTTCCGGCGACGCGTGCGCCGCATTGCCCGGCCGTTCTCTGGTCCGTTCATGTTCTCTCCTTCTGGAGACCTCGCGGCCTTGCGCCGCGCGTCTACGCGAGCCGTCACTGAATCTGATCGCCCATCAGGCGAGTGCCGCGGGACCTGACGGTTGGTCGCGGCGGCGTCGGCCTGTCAGCGGTGGATCGGCGGTCGGCGGATCACCGGGCCGGTGCCGGCGGTCGTAGGCGACGCCGAGGCGCTGGGGCTGCTGCTGCTTGCGGCGCTGGCGCTGCTGCTTGCCGATCCGCTCGTTGGAGTGGCACTAGTGGGTGCCTCCGTATCGGTCCGGGTGGCGAGGAGGACGGTGTCGCCGCGGTTCAACTGCGTACCGGCAGACGGGATGGTTGCGATCACGGTGCTGGTGCTGACGCCACTGGAGCGCGGAGTGAGTGCGATGTTCAGGCCCAGCTCGGCCAGGTCTGCTCTGGCTTGTGCGAGGGTCTTCCCGACCAGGTTTCCGGGGACGGCGACCGTCGGAGTCATGGGCTCCGTCGACGCGTGAGGGCTCGATGCGTGAGGGTTCATCGGGCCGGCGCCGCTGCTGGGACGGGTGGTGCCTTCCAGGCCACCGGCGGAGGGCTCTGGCTCAGGCGACGGGCTTACGGAGGAGGAAGGCGAGGACTGTGTGCCGGGACCGGTGGCGTGCGTCGCGTCCGGAGCCGCAGCGATGACAGCAGTGACGACTGCGCCTGCGCCGAGGAGGGCCAACGCCGCGAGTGCCGTCCGTTGGGGACCGCGGGACCCCCTGGAGGGTCTGAGCGCCGTTGTCGCCCCTTCCTCCGGGAAGGTCGGCACTCCCGCGAGCGTAGTGTCCTGAGAAGGCACGAAGTCGTGACTTCCGGGGGCGAGCAATGCGGCACGCATGGCCGCCGCGTCGGCGAACCGGTCGTCGGGGCTCTTGGCCATGGCACGGGCAAGAGCCGCCTGGACGTGCCGGGGCAGTTCCACCCCGAGGTCCCGCGGGGCCGGCGGGTCCGCGTACATGTGCTGGTAGGCGATGGCGATCGGGCTGTCCCCGGTGAAGGGCCGGCGGCCGGTGAGGAGCTCGTAGAGCATGCAGGCGGTCGAGTAGAGGTCGGAGCGGGCGTCGACGGGCCGGCCCTGGGCCTGCTCGGGGGACATGTACGCGGTGGTGCCGACCGAGATGCCCGTGCCGGTCACGCTCTTGTCGTGCCCATCGGAGATGTGGGCGATCCCGAAGTCCATGACCTTGACCAGTCCGTCGGCGGTGATCATGACGTTGGCCGGCTTGATGTCCCGGTGGACCAGCCCGGCCGCGTGGGCGCAGGCGAGTGCTTCCAGCGTTCCCGCGACCCAGGCGACCGCTTCCTGCGTCGAGGGCGGGGCCGACCTCAGCCGTTCGGCGGCGGTGTGTCCGGTGATGTGCTCCATGACCAGGAACGGACGCGGGGGCGCTGTCGGAAGCCAGCCCGCGTCGTAGACGGCCGCGACGCATGGATGGTTGAGGGAGGCGGCCGCGCGGACCTCGCGCTGGAAGCGGCTCTGGGCGACGTCGTCGAGGGCGAGCTGTGTGTGCATCAGCTTCACGGCGACCGCGCGGTGCAGGACCAGGTCGTCGGCCGACCAGACCTCGCCCATGCCGCCGCGGCCGATCATCTCGCGCAGCGCGTACCGGTCGCCGATCAGGCCGGCCCACGCGTCGTAGAGGGGGTACTGCATGACGGGTACCTGCGGTCCTTCGAGTGGTCGGGCTGACGGGGAGGGTCGCGGTCGGGTTCCCGGCAGGCATGGACTGCCAGAAGCCGCGTGGGGCCGCCTCCCACTCGGCAACGGGAGGGGCCGCACGGGTCCACCGACTCTCGTGCGGTGCCTTGGACAGTGCCATCGGGGTGAACGAGAGCGGCTGAGGTGCGCCCTTGCCGCAGCCTGCGGCGCCGTTCGGCGCCGAAGGCCCTGTGCGACCAGAGGTCCGCGGGACATCTGGTCGCCGGCAGTTCAGTCCGACGTCGGTGGTGTCTTCGGCGCGCGGAACAGGCACCCGACGGCTGCGGCGAGAACGATGACGCCGACGGCGACGAGCGAGGCGGACAGGCCGTCCATGAAGGCGGACTTGACGCCGTCCGCCAGGGCCGCGCCCCGGGCACCGAGCTGGTCGGCGACGTGCAGGCCCGCCGCGGCGGAGTCGCGTGCGGCCTCGGCGGCTTCGGCGGGGAGCTGGTCGAGGGAGTCGGGCAGGTTCGAGCGGTAGTGGCTGCCGTAGATCGAGCCCATGAGGGCGATGCCGACGGCCGAGCCGACCTCGCGGGTGGTGTCGTTCATCGCGGAGGCGACTCCCTGCTGGCCGCGGCCGAGCGAGCCGGTGATGGCAGAGGTGCCCACGGCCCCGGACAGGCCGATGCCGAAGCCCGCCAGGACGAGTCCGCCGAGGAACGGCAGGTAACCGGAGCCGACGTCGAGCCGGGAGATGACGAACAGGCCGGCGCTCAGCAGGAGCAGCCCGACGGTCATGGTGGCCTTCATCCCGGCCCGTCGCACCAGGTGAGGGGTGGCCTGGGAGGTGGGCAGGACGACGACCGCGACGGGTACGAGGGCCGCGGCGGCCTTGAGCGGGCTGTAGCCGAGGATGAGCTGCAGGTACTGCAGGCCGACGAAGAAGAACCCGAAGACGGCCATGAACTGTACGAGGACGACGATCGCGCCGGCCCGGAAGCCGCGGATGCCGAACAGGGCGGGATCGAGCAGGGGGTGCTCACGCCGCAGGCCGAGCCAGGCGTACGCGGTGAAGGCCAGGACCGTGACCACGAGGGCGGCGATCACGACGGGCTCCGTCCAGCCCCGCTCGTTGCCTTCGATGATGGCGAAGACGAGGGTGCCGATGCCGACAGCGGTGCAGACGGCCCCGGGAACGTCGGGTGGGGAGGGGTGCTCGTCCTTGGTGTCGGGCGACAGGAGGAGGGCGGCGACGGCGGCCACGAGGGCGGTCGCGGCGCTGGCGATGAAGATCGACCGCCAGGAGAACCACTCCAGCAGGGCCCCTGCGGCGAGCATGCCGATGATGGCTCCGGCGGCCGCGAATCCTGACCAGGTGGCAACGCCCTTGACGCGCTGCTCGGGAGGGAAGGCGGCGGTGATCGTGGACAGGGTGCCCGGCATGATCATCGCGGCGCCCAGGCCCATGACGACTCGCCAGACGATGAGCGTGGTGGTGGAGTCGGCGAAGGAGGCGGCCAGGGAGGCGATGCCGAAGACGACGGTGCCCGCGACGAGGACGTTGCGGCGCCCGATGCGGTCGCCGATGGCGCCGAGCGGCAGGACGAGAGCGGCCAGGGCGACGGTGTAGCCGTCGGCGATCCAGGTCAGTGAGGCGTTGGTGGCCGACAGGTCGATGGCGAGGTCGGGCAGGGCGAGGTTGAGCGCGGAGACGGAGGCGACGACGAGGACCAGGGACAGGCACATGGCGAAGAGGACGCCGTTGTGGCCGGCCCGGCCGGTCGCGACGGCGTCCTGCCGGTCTTCGGGCTGGTTGTCGGAGGTGCGGTGGGGGCTGGTGGACATGAGGAACTCGTCTCAGTCGGTGCCGGGCTGGAGCAGTTTGAAGACCAGGCGCGCGGCGGTGCGCTGCGCCGCGTGGCGCAGGCGCACCGGGGCCGACAGGGCCGGGGGCGGCGTCGGGGGAGTGGCGGCCAGGCGGGGGAAGAGCGCTTCGGCGTTGGTGCGGTTGACGGCCGTGAGCGTGGCCGCGTCGACGTTGCCGTCGAGGCCGCCCGCGAAGTACTGCCCGGCGGGAGTGGGGGCGAAGGGCCAGTCGCTGCCGAAGAGGACGTGGCCGGGGCGGGCGAAGGCGAGCAGGGTGGGCAGGGCGGCAGGGCTGGAGGACAGGGCGGTGTCGAAGTAGAAGGAGCGGAAGTCGTCCAGTACGTCGAGCGGGCTGCGCGCGGTGTCGTTGGCGATGGTGAGAGCCATGCGGTGTGAGGAGTACGGCACGAAGCCGCCGGCGTGGCTGAGGATGAACCGGATGTTCGGGTAGCGGCGCGGGATGCCGTTGCGGACCAGGAGATAGGTGGCGCGGGTGGTGTCCAGAAGGAAGTCGGCGGCGAAGGCGGGAATGCCGTCGACCGGGGGAGCGGGCAGCTCGGCCGGGTGTATGAAGACCACCGCGCCGCGGTCGTCCAGCATCCGCCACAGCGCGTCCTGGCCGTCCACGCCGAGGTAGGTGCCCCGGCTGTTGGCGAGCAGGGTCACGCCGTCGGCGCGCAGCTCGTCCAGTGCGCGCGCGGCCTCGGTGGCCGAGGCGTCGGCGTCGGGCATGGGCAGGGTGGCGAAGAAGCCGAAGCGGCCGGGGTGGTCGGAGACCAGGGCCGCGGAGTGGTCGTTGAGGCGTCGGGCCAGGTCGGCGGCCTCGGCGGGTTCGGTGAGGAAGCCGGTGCCGGGAGTGGAGACGGAGAGGATCGACGTGGTGGTGCCGAGCAGGTCCATCAGGTGCAGGGCGGACTGGGGGTTCCAGGCGGGCAGGGCGCGGCCGCCGGCGTCGGCGATGCCGGCCTCGGCGAGTTCGTCGCGGTAGAAGTCGGGCACCACATGCTGGTGGACGTCGATGCGCTGTGCCGAAGGGGACATGAAGCGGCCTTTCATGCGTTCTACGGGTTATGGCGGGGAGTTCTTCCGGCCGGTGACCGTGCACTGCCGACCCGGACGGCGCGCTGGGCATCGGTGTCCGGGGAGGCGAAGGAGCCCGGTTCGGCGGTGGCGCCAGGGCCTTGGGGCGACCGGAAGGAGAGATCGGGGGGAGAGCGGATGTTCAGAGAGTCGCCGGTGTGGTTCGCGACGTCTCAGAGTGGGCGGGCCGTCGTCAGATGAAGGACACCGACACGGAGCCGAGGGCTCCGAAACGTGCCTCTGCCTTCTGGCCGGCGCCGATGAAGGGGGCTGTGGTGATGGCGCCGGGCAGGATCACGTGCCCGGGGTCCAGCCCTTTGCCGTAGGCGGTGAGAGCGTTGGCCAGCCAGGCGACTGCGGCGGCCGGGTGGCCCATGACCTCATGGCTGCTGCCGGTTGCCACGCGGCTTCCGTCGACGAGCAGGTCCACGTTCACCGCCGCGAGGTCGGGTGCGTACGCCATCGGCGTCCAGGAGCCGCAGACGAGTCCCGCGGAGCTGGCGTTGTCCGCGACGGTGTCGGCCAGGGTGATCCGCCAGTCGCGGATGCGGCTGTCGACGATCTCCAGTGCGGGCGCGACCGCATCGGTCGCGGCCAGTACGTCACTGAGGGTTATGCCGGGGCCGTGCAGCGGCCGGGCGAGGCGGAAGCAGATCTCGGGTTCGACGCGTGGGGCACAGTATCGGGCGGCGCGTACCGTCCCGCCGTCGCGGTGGACCATGTCGTCCAGCAGATGCCCGAAGTCCGGCTCGTGCACGCCGAGCAGTTTCCGCATCGAGGCCGAGGTGAGACCGACCTTGTGGCCGATCACCGTCGAGCCGGTGGCCAGGCGGTGGGAGATGTTGTCCTGCTGGACGGCGTAGGCGTCGGCGAGATCGAGAGCGGGCCACGTCGTGGTGAGCGGTTCGACCGGTGCCGTGCGGCGTTCGGCCTCGCGGAGAAGTCGGGCGGCCTCCACGCGTCGCCGGGTGGCCGCCGGCCTCATGTCCTGCTCCTGGCCGCCATGCGCGTCGCCGCCTCGTAGACCAGCTGGGCGTGCAGTTCGAACATCGCCACGAGGTCGACGTCGTCACCGTTGATCTCCCGCTGGACGAAGAGCCCGTCGGCGCCCGCGACGGCGTAGGTCGTCAGGGCGTGCACGGAGTCCTCGTCGAGGTCCGGGACGAGTGCCTGGGCCATTTCGGCGATCTTCGCGCGCGCGATGTCGCGGACCTGGAGGAACACCGTCCGGCCGCGGGGTTCGGCGGGACGCCGTTCGAGCGCGAGCATCAGGCCGAGACGGAGGAAGTCGGGGGCGTCGATCAGCGACTTGCCCACGTGTCCCGCCATGGCGGTGACCCGTTCCAGCGGGGTCCCCGTCTCTTCGCTCGGAAGCTCCACGGCGGCGAGCCACGTTTCGAAGCTGCGCTCGATGACCGCGGCGATCAAGTCGTCCTTGTCCTTGAAATGCCAGTAGATCGAGCTGGCGGGCAGTCCGCATTTGGCGCTGACGGCCGCGATCGACGTGCCTTCGTATCCCCGCTCGCCCGCGATCTCCACGGCGGCGTCGAGGATGCGTTGCCGCGACTCCACTCCGTTCGCGCGCTTCTTGCGGGTCGTCTGCGGCTTCGTCATGGCAGGTGCCCCTCTGGTGTGCGCTTCTCGCCGGCTGCTTGACCCTATCCGGCAATGAGCCTACCGTAGCACTCGTTCCAATTGGAGTGAACGCTACGGTAAGAATCCTGCAACATGATCGACAGTGAGGTGGCCTGATGAGCGAGACCGCGGCCGGGGCGGATGCCGAGGACAGTGCCTACGACGTGGCGGTGATCGGTTACGGGCCCACGGGCGTGACCGCGGCGAACCTGCTGGGTGCGATGGGGCTGCGCGTCGTCGTCCTGGAACGGGACGCCGAGATCTTCACGCGCGCCCGAGCCATCTCCACCGACGAGGAGGTCGTCCGCATCTGGCAGCGGATCGGCCTGGCCGAGCGCCTCAAGCGGGACATGCTGACGGAGCGGCCGGTGGACTTCGTCGACGCCGACGGCCGTACGTTCCTCAGCGCCTCCCCCACCTCACGCGGCCACGGCCACCCACCGCAGATGTTCATCTACCAGCCGGTGCTCGAACAGGTCCTGCGTGACGGTGTCGACCGCTACCCGAACGTGAAGATCCTGCTGCGCCACGAGTGCCTGCGCCTGCGCCAGGACGCCGACGGGGTGGAGCTGACCGTGGTCGGCACGGCCGACGACTCGGTCCACCGGCTGCGCGCCTCCTACGTGATCGCGGCCGACGGCGGCTCCAGCCTCACCCGCGCGCAGCTCAACATCGGGTACGAGGGGCGGACGTACGAGGACCGCTGGATCGTCATCGACACCAAGATGCTCAAGCCCTGGCCCGACCACGACAAGCTGCGCTTCCACTGCGACCCGGCCCGCCCGGCCGTCGACTGTCCGACCCCACTGGACCACCACCGCTACGAGTTCCCCCTCCTGCCCGGAGACGACGAGAAGCAGCTGGTCACCGAAGACGCCGTGTACCGGTTGATCTCCCGGTACGGGATCGGCCGCGACAGCATCAAGGTCCTGCGCGCCACCGTCTACAGCCACCACGTCCGGTTCGCCTCGCGCTTCCGCGTCGGCCGGGTGTTCCTCGCCGGCGACGCCGCGCACGCCATGCCGCCGTGGATCGGCCAGGGCATGGCCGCCGGCGTGCGGGACGTGGCCAACCTCTGCTGGAAGCTGAACTCCGTCCTCCACGGTGAACTGCCCGAAAGCGTCCTCGACAGCTACGAGACCGAACGCAAACCGCACGTCAGGGAGGTCACCAAGCGAGCGGTGTTCGTCGGCCGCATGATCACCGAAAGACGGCGCCCGGTCGCCCGCGTCCGCAACGGCGCCCTGCGGGCCCTGGACCGCATACCCGGCTTCGGCGACTGGCTGCAGGACTCGAACTGGATCCCCGTGGCCCACTACGACGCCGGCCTGCAGGCCGGCCCGCGCACCAAGGCGACCGGGCACCAGATTCCGCAGCCCTGGGTGACCGGTCCCGACGGCGAACGCGTACGGCTGGACGACGCGCTCGGCGGCCGCTGGCTACTGCTGTCTCTCGGCCGGCCCACCTCGCAGCCCGCGTGGGAGCGCCTCGGCGTCGAGTCGCTGGCAGTTCTGCCGGTGGGCTCGCGCCCGGCCGACGGCGCGGTCGTCGACAGCGACGGCGTCCTGCTCCCCTGGCTGACCGAGCACGGTGTCACCACAGTGGCCCTGCGCCCCGACGCCTACGTCTACGCCGCCGCCCCCGCCGGTGACCGGCTTCCGCCGCCTCCGGCCGGATTCGCCCCCGCGTCACGGCCGGCCACGACCACCGCTCAGTGAGGACCACCATGACCACACCCACCGAAGTCCCCGCGATGCAGGAGCACCTGCTCGACGTCGACGGCAAGAAGATCTTCGTCGCCGAGACGGGTCGGGGCGCCCCCGTCCTGCTGCTGCACGGCGGCGGCCCCGGAGCTTCCGGCGTCTCCAACTACAGCCGCAACATCGCGGAACTGTCCCAGGAGTTCCGGGTCATCGTGCCCGACCTCCCCGGCTACGGCCGCAGCAGCAAGGGCATCGACCTCGCCGACCCCTTCGGCGCCCTGGCCACCGGCATCCGCGGCGTGCTCGACCAGCTCGGTCTGAAGAAGGCCCACTTCGTCGGCAATTCCTACGGCGGTGCCTGCGCCCTGCGTCTCGCCCTCGACACCCCCCAGCGGGTCGACCGCATGGTGCTCATGGGCCCCGGCGGCATCGGCACCACCCGCGCGCTGCCCACGCCTGGCCTGAACAGCCTGCTGGACTACTACACGGGGGACGGGCCCTCGCGGCCGAAGCTGGAGAAGTTCATCCGCGACTACCTGGTCTTCAACGCCGCCCACGTGCCCGACTCCGTCATCGACGCGCGCTACCGGGACAGCATCGACCCCGAGGTCGTCGCCGCCCCGCCGCTCAGGCGCCCGAAGTCGCTCGGCGCGCTGTGGAAGATGGACTTCACCCGCGACAAGCGCCTGAACCGGCTGGCTGTGCCCACCCTGGTGCTGTGGGGCGCCGCGGACAAGGTCAACCGGCCGTCGGGTGGCCGGATGCTGGCCGAGCGCATGCCCAACTGTGACCTGTACGAGGTCGCCAACACGGGGCACTGGGTGCAGTGGGAGCGTGCCGAGCTGTTCAACCGGCTCTGCGCCGACTTCCTGGCGGACCGCCGATGAACACCACGCCCTCGGTCTTCGGCTCCGTCCACCTCGGCTACGTCGTCGTCGAGTCCGACCGCTTCGCCGACTGGCGCCGGTTCGGCACCGACGCCATCGGCATGCACCACGACGACATCTCCCGTGACGTGATGCGCTTCCGCCTCGACGACCACGAGTGCCGCTTCCTGATCCGGCGCGGCCCCGCCGAGGACGTGGTCGCGATCGGCTGGCACATCGACGACCACGCCTCCTTCGAGGAGATCGAGGCCCGCGTCCGCGCCCACGGCGTTCCCGTCGTGCGGGGCTCCGACGAGGAGGCGGCCCTGCGCGGCGTGGAACGCCTCCTGCGTTTCCCCGGCCCCAAGGGCATCGCGCAGGAGATCTACACCACTCCGCTCATCTCGTCCGAGCCGCTGCGGATGCTCGCCTCCGGCTGGGTCACCGGCGACTCCGGCATGGGACATGTCGCGATCACCTCCGCCAAGCCCACCCTGATGCGCGGCTACTACCACACGGTCTTCGACGCCCGCCTGACCGACTACATCGACGAGACGATCAGCGGCGTCAAGCTCAAGATCCGTTTCCTGCGCGTCAACGAACGCCACCACTCCATCGCGATCGCCGCCCTCCGCGGCCTGCCGATCGACCCGATCCGCACCCGCGTCCAGCACCTCAACATCCAGGCCGACAGCCTGGACGACCTGGCGCAGAGCTACGAGCGCGTACACGAACTCGGCTTCGACATGGCCCTGTCGGTGGGCCAGCACACCAACGACAGGGAACTCTCCTACTACGCCCGCACTCCCTCGGGCTTCGAGTGGGAGGTCGGCTGGAACCCCGTCGTCATCGACGAGAGCACCTGGGAGCCCTCCACCCACCAGGGCATCAGCATCTGGGGCCACAGGCCCGTCGGCCAGACGATCGTCGACAAGCTCGACCAGTTCCGGCTCGGCGCCCGTTCCCTCGTCCGGCCGGAGAGGACCGTCCCCGCCCTCAGCGGCGACGGCATCCCCGACGACTGACCCGGTACGGTCACTCCGCCGCCCGGCGGGGTGACCGCACTCGCTCGATCCCGGGCAGCGCGGCGGAACACCGCCGCCGGCCCTCTCGCCCGGTCGCGCATCCCTCGCACTGGGGTTTCCACGGGCACCTGGCCTCACGGCCCGATCACGGGCGAACTCCTGCGGGTCCGGCGATCCCGGACGTCTGCGGTTCCTCGTGCCTGCCCGTCGCCGTCCCGCACTGCTCGGTCCGTCCGGCACACCGCCCGTCGCGCTTCCCGTCACGGGACGCCGGGAACCGTGATGCCGGGCCCCGGTGAGTGACCACCCACCTCGCGAGAGGACCCCGACCCATGTCCGTTCCGCCTCCCAGGCCCGACAGCGGGCCCCCACCATACGACCGGCCCCATGAGGCTGCCGCCAGCGCCCCGCAGGAAGTGCCTCGCGCGCTTTCCGAAGCGCGTCGGCGGTTCCTGGCGGTCAATGGCGCCGCCTTCCTGGTCTCCGTAGCGCTGTCCGGCACACTCGGCGAACTGTTCGCCACCCGCCTGGCGAGCAGGATGCCTCTGGGCATCGTGTTCGGTGCTCTGCAGCTGGCCGTTCTGCTGCTGTCCTCATGGTGGTACGACCGCACGCTCAGCCGCCACGCCGATCCGCTCGTCGACCTGATGCGACATCGTGCCGAGCTCGTGCACCCGTCGCTGCCCCAGCCGGGTCCGGCAGGGGCCATGTCCCGAGGGCCGTACTCGCCGCAGGGGAGGCGGAGATGACCGAGCCGTCGCTCGCCGCGGCGTTCACGTCGGTCTCGGGCGGTTCCGACGACCGGACGATGGTGCTGATCGGCTTCCTGGCGTTCATCGTCCTGTCCCTTTTGTTGTGCGTTCTGGCCGGCCCCGAGGACGACACCGCGGCCGACTTCTACACCGGCAACCGGTCACTGACGCCGGTGCAGAACGCGCTGGCGCTCACCGGGGACTACATATCGGCCGCCACGCTCCTGGGCGTGTCCGGCCTGGTGGCCGTGGTCGGATACGACGGCATCTCCCTGGCGGTCAGCAGCTGCCTGGCCGTCGGGGTGTTCCTGCTCCTCGCCGGTCCGCTGCGCAATGCCGGCCGCTACACCCTGGGCGACGTCTTCGCGCTGCGTTCGCCGGGGTCGTCGTCCCGTATCGCCGCAGCCACGGCCACCTTGGCCGTCTGCCTGCCTTTTCTCGTCCTCCAACTGGCCGGAGCCGGCAGCGCCACGGCGCTGCTGCTGGGACTGACCAGTCTGGGGGCCGAACAAGCGTGCACCGTCTTCGTCGGAGCGCTGATGATCTGCTACGCGGTGCTCGGCGGCATGAGAGGGACGAGCCTCGTCCAGATCGTCAAGGTGGCCGTGGTGTTCACCACCATGGTGCTCCTCGCCCTTCTGGTCCTGCGGCACCACGGCTTCGACCCGGGCGCCCTGCTGACCGCGGCCGAGCGGGGGAGCGGGCTTCACGACCGCTACTTCGAACCCGGTCACGCCCTGGGGGACAGTGCGGTCGGCCGCCTCGACTTCCTGAGCCTGCAACTGTCCGTGGTCCTGGGCGGCGCGTGCATGCCGCACGTCCTGATGAGGATCAACTCGGCCGCCGACGGCGCCGCCGCCCGCCGAGCGACCCGCTACGCCATCGCCATCATGGCCGTCTTCTTCCTCTGCGTCGTCATCGCGGGACTCGGTGCCGCCGGCATCGTGGGAGGCCAGAAGATCCGTGCCGTCGACAGCAGCGGCCAGACGGCCCTTTTCCTCCTGGCCGGGGAGCTGGGAGGCGGTACCTCGGGACTTGCGGGCAGCGTGCTGTACACCGCTGTCGCGTGCTCCGTCTTCGTCACCGTACTGGCGGTGGTCGCCGGCATCGCCCTGAGCGCCGCGGCCGCCCTGGCGCACGACCTGCACGCGCACGTGGCACGCGGGGCGCGCATGTCCGAGCGTCGGGAATTCCGATCGGCCAGATGGGCCGTGGGAGCCGTGGGCGGGATCGGCATCTTCCTGGCGGCGATGGCCCAGGGGCGGGACCTTCAGTCCCTGACCTATCTGGCACTCGCTCTGGCCGCCTCCACGGTCCTGCCCGCCTGTCTGTACGGACTGTTCTGGAGCCGGTACAACCGGACCGGGCTGCTGTGGACCGTGTACGGCGGTATCGTCTGCACGACCGCCCTGTACGTCTGCTCCCTCTCCTTCTCGGGCGCGCCCACCTCGCTGCTGTCGGGACACGACTTCCACCTCATCGGGATGCAGTCGACCGCCGTGATGGCCATTCCCGCGGGTTTCCTGCTCGGGTGGGTGGGCAGCGCCGTAGGACGGCGCGGACGGCCGGTGGAAGAAGCCGGGGCGGACCTCCGCTGGCGCGAACGGGTTCTCGTCGGAGTGCGAGAGCAATGACGTGTGCCGCGGCCCGGTAGTGAGGCCGGGCCGCGGCACACTCCGCGCACCCACTTACGGCAACAGGACGGGCTCACCGTTGCCGGGCCGGCTCAGGCCGGCTTGGCCCCGATCCTGGCGGCCAGTGCGGGGAACTGGGCCAGCGCGTTGGAGCGCTCGACAGCCAGTCGCTCAGCAGGCGAGAAGGTCTCGTCCAGCTGTGGGGCGGGGTCTCCTGCCGCGAGGAACAGAGCGCTGGTGAACGGCCAGTCGGTGGCGAAGAGAACGCGCTCCGTTCCGGCCAGCTCGCGCACGGATTTCATCGCCTGGGGTGCTGGGGACAGGGCGGTGTCGTAGAAGATCTCGCGGAAGTGCGGGCTGCTGTCGTCCAAGCCGGCGGCCCCCACCTGCTGCGCGATCGCCGGGGTCAGGGTCAGCAGGCTGGTGCGGTAGGAGATGTAGGGCAGGGTGCCGCCGGCGTGCGCGGCCAGCCACCGGATGCGCGGGTACCGCTGGTAGACGCCCTTGTAGAGCATGTTGACCAGTGCGCGGGTGGTGTCGAACGTGAACTCGTACAAGAACGGCGGCAATCCGAGGTCCGGATAGCTTTGCGGGGTCGAGGGGTGGACGAACACCATGGCGCCCAGGTCGTCGAGCGCCTTCATCAGCGGGGCGAACACGGGATCGCCCAGGTACTTTCCGCCGTAGCTGCTGAAGATGCCCACGCCGTCCATCTTCAGGTCTCGTACGGCTCGTCGAACCTCGGTGACGGCGTGGGAGACGTCCTGCTCGTCGACGGTGCCGCCCAGGGGCAGGACGGCGAATCCGCCGAAGCGGCCCTTCAGGTGCGCGGACGTCGTGTGGACCAGGTCCCGGCTCGTGTAGGTGTTCAGGCGCTGTGCCATCGCCACCCGGTCCGCCGCGGAGGACAGGTAGGTGACGCCCGGCTCGGAGACGGAGACCACCTGGGTCTGGATGCCGTAGCGGTTCATGAAGTTCACCGCGAGGTCCGGGCTCCACGGGGGGACCGGCACGCCTCCGATCTCGGTGATGCCGTGCGCCGCCAGGTCCCGGCGGTAGAAGTCCGGAATCAGATGACAGTGCACGTCGATGCGGTCTCTGCCGCGGCGTACCGGAGCGCCGGAGGAGGCGCTGCCGGTCGCGGTCGCCGGCCAAGCGCCGAGGGCCGTCGCGGTGGCTCCCAGGGGCAACGCCGCCTTGAGCAGTCCGCGCCGTCTCATGCCGCGTGGTTCGGCTTGTCCTGGAGCAGCCATGAAAACACCTCACCGAAGGGGGGAATGGGGGGAAGGTGCGTCCGCTGGAGGATCCACGCGGACACCGGGCAGCCACGGGTGGCCGACGCGACAGCGGGAGCCGCACCGGCTTCTTGTAGTGTTCACTACAGCGGCTGGAATGACCGCTACGGTAAGAGGGGCGGGGGTGGGCGTCAAGAATCGCGGCAGTGGTGATTCGAGGACGCGCGGGCGGCCTTCCGGGCCGGCCTGTCGCCCCGGACCGGTCGCCCGGTGCCGACTCAGGAAGAGGTGCCGCCCGCCGAACCGCCAACCGAGCGCAGCACGCGGGACAGGCCCAGAGCGGCTGTCCGTACGGCGGGCGCCAGCTGGGCGGGGTGGAACCGGCCACGCGGCACGGCGACGGACAGGGCGGCCACCGCCGTCGCCCCGTCGAAGACGGGCGAGGCGATGCAGTTGACGCCGAGGGCGGCCTCCTGCTCCTCGTATGCGAGACCGGAGACCTGGATCTGCTCCAGGGCGGTACGCAGCCGTGCCGGATCGGTGACCGAGTGCGGGGTGAGACGGGGCAGGGGCCCGGCCAGCACCTCGTCCGCCAGCTCGGAGCCGGAGAAGGCCAGCAGCGCCTTGCCGACGCCCGTGCAGGTCAGGGGGAGACGTCCCCCGATGCGTGAGGGCAGCGTCAGGGTCTGGTGGCCGTGGATCCGCTCGACGTAGACCACATCGTGCCCTTCTCGAATGCCGAGGTGCACGGTCTCGTGGGTTGCCTCGAAGAGGTCCTGGAGGTAGGGCAGCGCGGCCTCTCGCAGGTCGAGCCGGCGTGGCACCAGTGAGCCCAGCTCGAAGAGCTTGCCGCCGAGCCGGTAGGTCTCTCCGGTGCGTTCGAGCAGACCGAGGCGCACCAGGTCGGCGCAGAGGCGGAACGCGGTCGTCTTGGTCAGTCCCGTACGGGCGGTGATTTCCGTGAGACGGAACGTACCGCCGTCCGGACGGAAGCAGTCGAGGACGGCAGCCGCCTTGTCGAGCATGTTCCCCTGCGCGCTGTTCCGTGTCATGGAACGTATTTTGCCGCCGTGTGAACCGTACGCCTATACCTGTGGTGGATCGACGGACGGCCCCGCCGCCTCTCCGACACCCCGCCACTCTCCGCCTGGAGGTACCCGTATGTCCGCACCGCCGCACTCGTCCCCGCCGGTGGCGACCGTGAGCCCTCTCGAGCCCACCGACGCCGTGAACCGGGCGGCCGCCGTCCTGGAGGAGGCCACCCGCACCGGCGTCCCGTGCGCCCCGGTGCGCTCGCTCCTGCCCGAAGCGGACGTCGAAGCCGCGTACGCCGTACAGCGTCTGCACGTGGAACGCGGGATCACCGCCGGGCGGCGGCTGGTGGGCCGCAAGATCGGCCTGACCTCGCCAGCAGTGCAGCTCCAGCTCGGCGTGGACCGGCCGGACTTCGGTGCGCTGTTCGCCGACATGGCGGTGCCCGAGGGACGCCCGATCGCCCCCGGCCGACTCCTCCAGCCGAAGGTCGAGGCCGAGGTCGCCCTGGTCCTCGGCACGGACCTGCCGCATCGTGACCCGACCCTCGCCGACCTGCTGCGCGCCACGGCGTTCGCGCTGCCCGCGCTGGAGATCGTCGACAGCCGCATCGCCGACTGGGACATCACCATCGTCGACACCGTCGCCGACAACGCTTCCTGCGGCCTGTACGTCCTGGGCGGCACCCCCGTCCCCCTGGACCGCGTCGACCTGCGGGCCGTGACGATGACCCTCGCCAAGAACGGCGAGACGGTCTCCGAGGGCACCGGAGCCGACTGCCTGGGCAGCCCCCTCACCGCCGCCCTCTGGCTCGCCTCCACCCTCGCCGGGCTCGGCGACCCGCTGCGGGCCGGCGACATCGTCCTGACCGGCGCGCTCGGCCCGATGGCCGTCGCCGCCGAGGGAGACGAGTTCACCGCGCACATCGAAGGGCTCGGCACGGTCACGGCCACGTTCGCGTCCGCCGCCACGGAAGGGGCCGCAGCATGAGCACGAAGGTCGCCGTCATCGGGTCGGGCAACATCGGCACCGACCTGATGATCAAAATCCTGCGGCTCTCCGACTCCCTGGAGATCGCCGCCATGGTCGGGATCGATCCCGACTCCGACGGCCTCGCCCGCGCCCGCCGGCTGAAGGTCGCCACCACCCACGAGGGCGTCGACGGCCTGGTGAGGCTCGACGAGTTCGCGGACGTCGAGATCGTCTTCGACGCCACTTCGGCCGGTGCGCACCGCCACCACGACGAGGTACTGCGCGCGCTGGGACGCAGGGTCGTGGACCTGACGCCCGCCGCGCTCGGCCCGTACGTCGTCCCGCCGGTCAACGGCGACGACCACCTCGACGCACCGAACGTCAACATGGTCACCTGCGGCGGCCAGGCCACCATCCCGATCGTGGCCGCCGTCGGGGCCGTGACGCCCGTCCACTACGGCGAGATCGTCGCCTCGATCTCCTCCCGTTCGGCCGGCCCCGGCACCCGGGCCAACATCGACGAGTTCACCGAGACGACCTCGTCGGCCATCGAGAAGGTGGGCGGCGCCGCCCGGGGCAAGGCGATCATCGTCCTGAACCCGGCCGAACCCCCGCTGATCATGCGCGACACCGTGTACTGCCTGGTCGGCGAGTGCGACGACGCCGCGGTGACCGCTTCCGTGGAGGAGATGGTCGCCCGGGTCCAGGCGTACGTGCCCGGATACCGCCTCAAGCAGAAGGTCCAGTTCGAGCGCGTCGCCGCCGACGACCCCCTGCGCTCGCTGCTGCCCGCCGGCACGCGGTCCACGGGCGCCGCGAAGGTCTCGGTCTTCCTGGAGGTCGAGGGCGCCGCCCACTACCTGCCCGCCTACGCCGGGAACCTCGACATCATGACCTCGGCCGCCCTGCGCACCGCCGAGCGCATGGCCGCCGCACAGCCCTTCACGGAGGTGGTCCCCCGATGACCGCGAACCAGCCGCCCGCCCTGTACGTACAGGACGTGACCCTGCGGGACGGCATGCATGCCGTACGCCACCGCTACACCGTCGACCAGGCCCGCACCATCGCCGCCGCGCTGGACGCCGCCGGGGTCGGCGCGATCGAGATCGCCCACGGCGACGGCCTGTCCGGCTCCAGTATCACCTACGGCGTCGGCGCGCACACCGACTGGGAGTGGATCGAAGCGGTCTGCGACGGCGTTCGCCACGCGGTGCCCACCACGCTGCTCCTGCCCGGCATCGGCACCCTGCACGACCTGCGGCAGGCCCACGCCCTCGGCATCCGCTCGGTCCGCGTCGCCACCCACTGCACCGAGGCGGACATCTCCGCCCAGCACATCGCGGCCGCCCGCGACCTGGGCATGGACGTGGCCGGGTTCCTGATGATGTCCCACATGGCCGAACCCGCCGAACTGGCCCGCCAGGCCAAGCTGATGGAGTCCTACGGAGCCGAGTGCGTCTACGTCACCGACTCCGGCGGCCGCCTGACCATGGACGGCGTCCGCGATCGCGTCCGCGCCTACCGCGACGTCCTCGCACCCGACACCGGAATCGGCATTCACGCCCACCACAACCTCGGCCTGGGCGTCGCCAACTCCGTCGTCGCCGTGGAGAACGGCGTCACCCGCGTCGACGCCTCCCTCGCCGGCCAGGGCGCCGGAGCCGGAAACTGCCCGCTGGAGGCGTTCATCGCGGTCGCCGACCTGATGGGCTGGGAACACGGCTGCGACCTGTTCCCCCTGATGGACGCCGCCGACGACGTCGTACGCCCCCTGCAGGACCGCGAAGTCCGCGTCGACCGCGAGACCCTCACCCTCGGCTACGCGGGCGTGTACTCCAGCTTCCTGCGCCACGCCGAGGCCGCCGCCGGACGGTATGGCCTCGACACCCGCGCGATCCTCGTCGAGGTCGGCCGACGCAAGATGGTCGGCGGCCAGGAAGACATGATCACGGACATCGCCCTCGACCTCGCGGCGGCCGGCTCCGCCGGCTGACCGGGAGCGGCCGGCCGATGCCCCGTGGGGCCGTTCGGTGGAAACGGCGTCACCGACGCCAGGGGCGGATTCGGCAGGGGGTGGGTAAAACCCGGTCGACGTACTCGCTGCCGGGGGACACATCAGGGCCGGCGGAACGCGCGGACCATGGCACGGGAGAACTCCGTGCACGCCGCTCGCCGTGTACGCCGACCCGCCCACGAGGTCACCGGAACGTCCGCGCGCGGAATCGTCCGCGTGCGGGCAACGGGCAGGTCTTCGGGCTCGTGGGCACGCCCTCCTCGTGGAGGACACCTACTGGCCGTCGCTTCTCAGGACCGTTCTCCGGACCCAGTGCGTATGACGGCGGTCGTTCCCGCTCACCGCTGCGGGGCAGTCCCGGATTCCCACCGGGTTCCCTCTTGCGACGCATCCCGCCCGGCGGACGGAGCGAACCAGCCGCAGCCGCCACCCTACGGCTCGCCGCCGGCGGGGCGGGCCCCGCCGCACCACCGGCGGGAGGCGCCTGCCGGGCCTGAACCCGGGGCAGGCGTCTCTCTGTGTTCCTAGAAGAACCCAAGCTTCTTGGGACTGTAACTCTGCAGGATGTTCTTGGTCTGCTGGTAGTGCTCCAGCATCATCTTGTGGGTCTCTCGGCCGATGCCCGACTGCTTGTAGCCGCCGAAGGCGGCGTGGGCCGGGTAGGCGTGGTAGCAGTTGGTCCAGACGCGGCCCGCCTGGATGGCGCGGCCGGCGCGGTAGGCGGTGTTCGTGTCGCGGGTCCAGACGCCGGCGCCGAGGCCGTACAGGGTGTCGTTCGCCGTGCGGATCGCGTCGTCGAAGTCCGTGAAGGACGTCACCGCCACCACCGGGCCGAAGATCTCCTCCTGGAAGATCCGCATGCGGTTGTCGCCCTCGAAGATCGTCGGCTGGATGTAGTAGCCGCCCTCCAGATCCCCGCCATGGCCCACCTGCTGACCGCCCGTCAGGATCTTCGCGCCCTCCTGCTGACCGATCTCCAGGTAGGAGAGGATCTTCTTCAGCTGCTCCGCCGACGCCTGCGCGCCGATCATCGTCGCCGGGTCCAGCGGGTGGCCCGCCACGATCGCCTCGGTGCGGGCGACCGCCGCCTCCATGAACTCGCCGTAGCAGCCCCGCTGCACCAGCGCCCTCGACGGACACGTACAGACCTCGCCCTGGTTGAGGGCGAACATCGTGAAGCCCTCCAGCGCCTTGTCGCGGAAGTCGTCGTCCGCCGCCCACACGTCGTCGAAGAAGAGGTTCGGCGACTTGCCGCCCAGCTCCAGCGTGACCGGCTTCAGGTTCGCGGAGGCGTACTCCATGATCAGGCGGCCAGTCGCCGTCTCGCCGGTGAAGGCGATCTTCGCCACCCGGGGCGAGGAGGCGAGCGGCTTCCCGGCCTCCTCGCCGAAGCCGTTCACGATGTTCAGCACGCCCGGCGGCAGCAGGTCCGCGACCAGGCTCAGCCAGTAGTGCACCGACGCCGGCGTCTGCTCCGCCGGCTTCAGCACCACCGCGTTGCCCGCCGCCAGCGCCGGCGCCAGCTTCCACACCGCCATCAGGATGGGGAAGTTCCACGGGATGATCTGCGCCACGACCCCCAACGGCTCGTGGAAGTGGTACGCCACCGTGTCCTCGTCGATCTCGCTGAGCGCCCCCTCCTGAGCCCGCAGCGCCCCCGCGAAGTAGCGGAAGTGGTCGATGGCGAGGGGGATGTCGGAGGCGAGGGTCTCCCGGACCGGCTTGCCGTTGTCCCAGGTCTCCGCGACCGCGAGCGCCTCCAGGTTCGCCTCCATCCGGTCGGCGATCCGCAGCAGCACCGCCGACCGGTCGGCCGCCGGGGTGCGCCCCCACGCCGGGGCGGCCGCGTGCGCCGCGTCCAGGGCGCGCTCCACGTCCTCGGCGGTGCCGCGGGCGACCTCGGTGAACGGCTTGCCGTCGACCGGACTCGGGTTCTCGAAGTACCGGCCGCCGGCCGGGGCGACGTACTCGCCACCGATCCAGTGGTCGTAGCGCGGCTGGTACGCCATGAGGGCGCCCTCGGTACCGGGTGCGGCGTAGCGGGTCATCGGCAGACCTCCCTGCGGGTCGGACGGATCCCGGCCGCCGGGGCCCACCGGGCGGCGGGCGTGCGCGAGCGGCCGGACTCGACGAGGGCGCCCGTCGTCCCGACCGGCGCTCTCACCGCCGAGTGTGGGGGAGGGGACGTTGCAACCCCGTTGCACCGGCGGACAGTTCGGCCTCCAGGGCGTCGAGCCGCGCTCGTACGGGCGCCGCCTGCGCCGCCGGCACCGCCGCGCACAGCGCCCGCCACACCTCCAGGTCCTCCTCGCCCCACGCGCTGTACGCCCAGTCCGCGAGCAGCAGCGGATCCGCCCGCGCCACCAGCGCCGCCCGCATCCTGCCCGCCAACCGCTCCCGCAGGCGGACCACCCCGGGCGCGGCCGACCCCGGCAGCAGCGGGCCCGCGTACTCCCCGGCGGCCGCCGCGACCGCCCCCGAGGCGAGCCGTCGGTCCACCGCCGCGAAGTCCGCGTCCACCGGCACGGCGAGCCGGTACGGACGCGAGCCCAGCAGCCCGGGACCGAGCAGCGCCCGCAGCCGTGACAGCTCCGCCCTCAGCGTCACCGGAGTGACCGACCCGTCCTCGTACAGCAGGGTCAGCAGCTCCTCTCCGCCCACGCCCTCCGGCCGGTGCGCGAGGACCACCACGATCTCGCTGTGCCGCCGGCTCAGCCGCAGCCGCCGCCCGTCCACCACGAGCAGCGCCTCGTCCCGGCCCAGCGCGGTCAGCCCCGGCCGCCCCGGCGCCGGCTCCGGGGCGAGCAGCGCCAGCTGCGCCTCGGCCGCCCGCGCCACCGCCCGCACCAGCCCGAGACTGTGCGGGTGGGCGAGCCCCGGGCCGCCGGTCAGGTCGACCGCGCCGAGCAGCCGCCCGCTGCGCGGATCGTGCAGCGGTGCCGCCGCACAGGTCCACTCCCGCACCGGCGGCCGGAAGTGCTCGGCCGCCACCACCTGCACCGGCCGGTCGACGGCGAGCGCCGTCCCCGGCGCGTTCGTCCCCGCCGAGGCCTCCGCCCAGCAGGCGCCGGCCACGAAGTTCATCCGCCGCGCCTGCCGCAGCGCCGCCGGATCCCCCTCCACCCACAGCATCCGGCCGCCCGCGTCGCACACCGCGAGCAGGTGCCCGCCGTCCCGGGCGTCCGCGCCGAGCAACTCCCTGATCACCGGCATCACGGCTGCCAGCGGATGCCCCGCCCGGTAGGCGGCCAGCTCCTCCTCGTCCAGCTCGGTCGGCGCCGCCCCCTCCCGGCTGACCCGCGCCCGCTCGGACCGCCGCCACGACTCCGCCACCACCGCGCGCGGCCCCCTCGCGGCCCGCCCGCTCCACCGCGTCGTCGCCTCGCTCACATCGGCCTCCCCATCGAGGACGTACGGCTCCCAGGCGCACATCGTCGTGCCCCCGTCGACCCCCGACAAGAACCCGAAACGAGCCGCACGGGCAGCCGTCCCCGTCGCGCCGCGGGTCTCCCCCTCCCCCCCCGGAACCGGATCCCGGATCCCGGATCTTGGTGCCCGGATCTTGGTGCCTGGATTCAGGATCCAGGATCCCGGGGCCTCACCGCGGGCCGCGAAGCGACGTGCGGGCCGTGTAACCCGTGACGCCCGAAGAGTGTGATCGTTCGGAAACCGGGCCTTCCTACCGTCTCTGACGTGGGAGGTTTCCCACGTCGGAGACAGTGTCGGTGGGAGGGGTGCCCGTGGGGTCGCCGGAAGCGGGGGACGGGTCGGTGCGTACGGCCTGTTCGTACTGTGGGGTCGGATGCGGCATCGTCCTCGACATCGCGAGGGACCCGGCGACGGGACGCCGAGGAGCCGTGAAGGCGTCCGGCGACAAGGCCCACCCCGCCAACGCCGGGCGGCTCTGCACGAAGGGGGCCACAAGCGCCGACATGATGGCCGCCCCCGGGCGGGCCGCCATGGCACTGGTACGCGCGGAGCGCGAGGAGGCGCCCGTCGAGACGGACGTCGACACCGCCGTCGCCGACGTGGCCCGGCGCTTCCGCGCCGTCCTGGACGAGCACGGCCCCGACGCCCTGGCGTTCTACGTCTCCGGCCAGATGTCCCTGGAAGCCCAGTACCTGGCCAACAAGCTGGCCAAGGGCTTCGTGGGAACCCATCAGATCGAGTCCAACTCCCGCCTCTGCATGGCCTCCGCCGGAACCGGATACAAACTGTCGCTCGGCGCGGACGGGCCGCCCGGTTCCTACCAGGACCTCGACCACGCCGACGTCTTCCTGGTGATCGGCTCCAACATGGCGGACTGCCACCCGATCCTCTTCCTCCGGATGATGGACCGGATCAAGACGGCCGGGGCGAAGCTGATCGTCGTCGACCCCCGCCGCAACGCCACCGCCGACAAGGCCGACCTCTTCCTCCAGATCAGGCCCGGCACGGACCTCGCCCTGCTCAACGGCCTGCTGCACCTGCTCGCCGAGAACGGCCGGCTCGACGAGGGCTTCATCGCCGAGCACACCGAGGGCTGGGACGCCATGCCCGCCTTCCTCGCCGACTACCCGCCCGCCCGGGTCGCGGAGATCACCGGCATCCCGGAGGACGACATCCGCCGCGCCGCGCACTGGATCGGCGAGGCCGGCGCCTGGACGAGCTGCTGGACGATGGGGCTCAACCAGTCGACGCACGGCACCTGGAACACCAACGCGCTCGTCAACCTGCACCTCGCCACCGGCGCGATCTGCCGCCCCGGCGCGGGCCCCTTCTCGCTCACCGGCCAGCCCAACGCCATGGGCGGACGGGAGATGGGCTACATGGGACCGGGCCTGCCCGGGCAGCGGTCGGTGCTCGTGGACGCCGACCGCGCCTTCACCGAGGAGCTGTGGGACCTCCCGGCGGGCTCGCTGCGCAAGGACGTCGGACACGGCACGGTCGAGATGTTCGAACGGATGGCGGCCGGAGACATCAAGGCGTGCTGGATCATCTGCACCAACCCGGTGGCCTCCGTCGCCAACCGCAAGACCGTCATCTCCGCCCTCGAAGCGGCCGAATTCGTCGTCACCCAGGACGTGTTCGCGGAGACCGAGACGAACGCCTACGCCGACGTCGTACTCCCCGCCACCCTGTGGGCCGAGTCCGACGGCGTCATGGTCAACTCCGAGCGGAACCTCACCCTGGTCCGGGGCGTCGTCGACCCGCCCGGCCAGGCCCTCCCCGACTGGCAGCTCATCGCCGGCGTCGCCCGCGCCATGGGATTCGTCGAGGCGTTCACGTACGCGTCCGCCGAGGAGGTCTTCGAGGAGCTCAAGCGGGCCTGGAACCCGCAGACCGGCTGGGACCTGCGCGGCGTCTCGTACGAGCGACTGCGCGCCACCCCCGTGCAGTGGCCCGCCCCCACGGCCGACGGCCCCGACCGCAACCCGATCCGCTACCTCAACGACGGCGTCAGCCAGACCCTGCGGAAACACGCGGACGGCACCCGCCCCCGCCTCGCCTTCCCGACGCCCAGCGGGCGGGCCCGCTTCTTCGCGCGCCCGCATCTCCCCGCCGCCGAACTCCCCGACGACGACTATCCGTTCGTCCTCAACACCGGCCGCCTCCAGCACCAGTGGCACACCCTCACCAAGACCGGCAAGGTCGCCAAGCTGACCAAGCTGAACCCCGGCCCGTTCGTCGAGGTCCACCCGGACGACGCGGCGGCCCTCGGCGTCGGCGAGGGCGACCACCTGGAGATCGCCTCCCGGCGCGGCCGCGCCGTCCTGCCCGCGGTGGTGACCGACCGGGTCCTGCCGGGCACGTGCTTCGCCCCCTTCCACTGGAACGACCTCTTCGGCGAGTACCTGAGCGTCAACGCCGTCACCAACGACGCCGTCGACCCCCTCTCCTTCCAGCCCGAGTTCAAGGCGTGCGCGGTGAGCCTGGCGCGGACGGCGGCCCCGGTGCCCGTGAGGACCCCGGCGGCCGGGTCCGGGTCCGAGCCCGTCTCCGTGAACGGGCCGGCACCCGTCTCCGCGATCGGACCGGCATCCGTCTCCGCCGCCGGACCCACGTCGATCTCCGTGGTCGAGCGGGCGACGACCCTCGCCGCCCTGCTCGGCGTCGCGGAGCTCGTACCGCCCCCGTTCACCGAGCCGGAGCGCAGCTATCTCGCCGGCTACCTCTCCGGACTCTCCGCCGCCCCCGCCGACGGCCGGACGCCGGTCCTGCCGCCCACCGCCCCCTTCTCCCCGGACCACGGCCTCTGGGTCGACGGAGTCCTGGCCGGGATGTTCTCCCGGACGGACGCGTCGTCGGCGCTCCCGTCGCCGCCGCCCTCCGCTCCGACGCCGCAGGAGGACGGAGCCCGTCCGCCGACGCCGTCCGTCCGGCGGCTCCTCGTCCTCTGGGCCTCCCAGACCGGCACCGCCGAGGAGTTCGCGGAGAAGGCCGCCGGCCGGCTCGCCGAGGCCGGACACCGGCCGGTGCTCCTCCCCATGGAGAGCGCCGACCCCGCGGAGTTCGGCACCGATACGGACCTGCTGGTGGTGACCAGCACGTTCGGGGACGGCGACGCCCCCGACAACGGCACGGCCTTCTGGGAGGCGCTGAACCAGCCCGACGCCCCGCGCCTCGACGGCCTGCGCTACTCCGTCCTCGCCTTCGGGGACTCCGCGTACGACGACTTCTGCGGCCACGGACGCCGGGTGGACGAGCGCCTCGCCGAACTCGGCGCGGGCCGCCTCCTGCCGCGTACCGACTGCGAACCCGACCACGAGGAGACCTCCGTGGCCTGGCTCTCCGCGCTCCTGCCCCTGCTCCCGACCGCGTCGGCACCGCCGGAGCCGTCGGCCCCGCACGCCCGCACCCCCGTTGCCACCGTCACCACCGCCACCCCGGTCACCACCGCCACCGCCGTCACCACCACCGCACCGTCCGCGGGCGCGACCGCGCGGCCGGCGTACTCGAAGGCCTCGCCGTTCCCGACCCTCCTCGTCGGCAACCGGCTGCTGAGTCTGCCCGGCTCCCAGAAGGAGGTGCGCCGGTTCTCCTTCGACACCCGCGGCGGCGAACTCGCCTACGAGGCGGGCGACGCCCTCGGCGTCTGGCCGGCCAACAGCACGGAACTGGTCGCGGAGTGGCTCGCCCTCACGGGCCTCGACCCGTCCGAACCGATCGCCGCGGGCGGCGACGGGGGAGCGGAGACCCTGCCGCTGGCGGAGGCGCTGCGGACCCGTCTCGACATCAGCCGCATCACCCCGGACCTGCTCAGGTTCGTCGCCGAACGCACCGGCAACCAGGAGCTCAAGCGGCTGCTCCGCCCGGGCCACAAGGACGAACTGGCCAAGTGGAGCTGGGGCCTCCAGGCGGCCGACCTCATCGGCTCCCACCCGGTCCGCGCCTCGGCCGCTGAGTGGACGGGGGTCCTCAAGCGCCTCCAGCCACGCCTGTACTCGATCTCCTCCAGCCCCCTCGCGCACCCGAGCGAGGTCAGCCTCACCGTCTCCGTCGTCCGGTACGCCAACGACCGGGGCCGCGACCGTACGGGAGTCTGCTCCGCCTATCTGGCCGACCACGCCGACGACGGCCCGGTCCAGGTCTTCGTGCAGCGCTCCCCGCACTTCCGCCCGCCCGCCGACCCCGCCGCCCCCTTGGTCATGGTCGGCCCGGGCACCGGGGTGGCCCCCTTCGCGGGCTTCCTCGAGGACCGCCAGGCCCGTGGCCACACGGGCCGCAACTGGCTCTTCTTCGGCGAACAGCGCGAGGCCACCGACTTCTACTACCGCGAGGAACTCGAAGGCCATCTGGCGTCCGGCCACCTGGACCGCCTCGACACCGCCTTCTCCCGCGACCAGCGCGCCAAGGTCTACGTCCAGGACCGGATGCGCGAGCAGGGCGCGGCCCTCTGGTCCTGGCTCCAGGACGGCGCCCACCTCGCGGTCTGCGGCGACGCCGCCCGGATGGCGAAGGACGTCGACCGGACCCTGAAGGACATCGTCGCCCGCCACGGCCGCATGACCGAGGAGGAGGCGGCCGCTTACGTGAAACAGCTGGCGACGGAGAAGCGCTACGTCCGCGACGTCTACTGACATCGGCTGCCGGACCCGCTGCCGTCGAGCCGTCACGACGGCGGTCCGGCAGCGCGACGGGTCCGGCACGGGGCGGGCGCGACACGGGGCGGGCGCGACACGGCGACGGATCCGCTGTCACAACGGAGCCGTCGCCGTGGAGTCGTTCACCCGCGCAGGGGCGGAACCCTGGGGATCAGGGACAGCTGACGCGCGCGTCGCCCGGATCCGTCGTGCAGGTGTCCGTGTTGAGCCCGCCGTTGGCCGTGTCGTTGCCGCTGACGCCGTCGACCGTGTTCAGCGTGTCGTTGCCGTAGGTGCCGAGGAGCGTGTCGGTTCCCGTCCCGCCGATCAGGGTGTCGTTGTGGTAGCCGCCGTCCACCCGGTCGTTGCCGGGACCGGCGTGGACCGTGTCGTTGCCGAAGCCCGCGTTGACGGTGTCGTTGCCGCTGAGGGCGCAGATCACGTCACCCCCGTACGTACCGTTGAGGGTGTCCGCGCCGCTGGTCCCGATGATCGTGCACCCGCGGGTGTTGTTCACGGTCGTGGTGCGGGTGGCGGTGTTGTTGCCCGGCACCGGGTCGGTCGGGGTCGCGGTGACCGTCGCCGTGTTCGTGAGGGTGCCGGTGCGCGAGGGCTCGGCGACGATCGTCACCGTGGCCGTGGAGCCGGACGGGCTGCCGGAGGGGTTGAGCGTGCCGATCGCGCAGGTGACCCGGCCCGGCACGGTCGAGCAGGTGCCCCGGTCGGTGGTGGCCGACAGGATGGTGGCCGTGCCCGTCAGGGTGTCGGTGAGCTGGACGTTCGTCGCCGCGGTCGTGGTGCTGTTGTTCGTCGCCCGCACGGTGTAGGTGACGGTGTCACCGATGGCGGCCGTGGCCGCCCCGGTGTTCGTCACCGACACGTCGACGCCGGCCGGCGGCTCGATGCCGCCACCGCCGAGGTAGCGGGCCAGGCCCCGGTGTTCCTCGAAGCTGCTGGCCGTACCGGCGAGTCCGGCGGCGACGATCTTGCCGTCCGTCTGCAGTGCCACGCTCGCGGCCGCGTCCCCGGTGCCCCCGAAGTCGGTGGTCACCCGCCCGTCGCCGCTGAAGCCCGGGTCCAGGCCGCCGCCGGTGTTGTACCGGGCGAGCGCGAAGTCGCCGCCGTACCGGCCGGCCGCGACGATCCGGCCGTCGGCCTGTACGGCCACGTCCGCGGCGCCGCCGTCCTCGGGACCGAAGGAGGTGGTGACCCGCCCGTCCCCGTCGAAGGTGGTGTCCGGCGCGCCACCGCTGGTGAACCGCGACACGAGGAACGCGTTGCCCTCCCGGCCCGCGACCACGATCCGGCCGTCGCTCTGCAGGGCCACGCCCGCTCCGGAGCCGGAGCCGGTGGTCACCCGTCCGTCGCCGTCGAAGCTCGTGTCGAGGCTGCCGTCGGCGAGGTACCGGGTCAGGGCGAGTCCGTTGGCGCTCCCGGCGGCGACGATCCTGCCGTCGCCCTGCAGCGCGAGGTCGCTGACGCCCTGACAGCAGGTGGGACCGAAGGAGGTGGTGACCCGCCCGTCCCCGTCGAAACCCGGATCCGGCACGCCGGAGGAGTCCCAGCGCACCAGCGACCACACTCCGAAGCTGGACCCACCCGCGACGATCTTCCCGTCGGGCTGCACCACGACCGCCTCGGCGGTCTCGATCGCGTCGACGTCGATCTCGGTGAGCACCTTGCCGCCCTCGCCGAAAGTGGTGTCGAGGCTCCCGTTCGGGAGGTAACGGGCCGCGGCCCACGCGCCGTTGCCACCCCAGTCGGTGGACCCGCCGACCGCGACGATCTTGCCGTCGGCCTGGAGCGCCACACCACGGCCCTCGTCGTTGTTCGCGCCGACGAAGTCGGTGGTGACGACACCGTCGCCATCGAACGTCGGGTCCAGACTGCCGTCGGCGTTGTACCGCGTCAGCGTGAAGTCGCCGGAGGTCTCGTTGGAGTACCCGTACCCGATGGTGACGATCTTCCCGTCCGGCTGCACGACCATGCCCTCGGCCCCCGCGAAGCCTCCCAGGTCGGTCACGACCCTGCCGTCCTCGTGGAACGCGGGGTCCAGATCCCCCGGCGCGGCCATCGCCACCGCCGGTAGTCCGAGGGCGAGGGCCACCACGGCGGCACTCACCGCCCCCGCACGACCGGCCCCGGGCCAAGAGCTTCTCAAGGACATGCGCGATCACTCCGTCCGTCGATCCTGAGCCCCCACCCTCCAGGCCGCCGACGGCCGGCCCCCGGCACGACGGGCCGAACTGCGCCTACTGGACGGCCCCGCACCACCCCCAGGGGTGAGCACCCGGCCGCCTCCCCGGCCCGGCGACGGCGGCGGCCCGACGGTCCGCCCCTCGCGCGCGGACCGGAGTTAACGATCTTGGGCGGGGCCGGTCACGGACCGGACGGCTCGGAGGGGACCCAATGCGCGGTCTTTCCCCGCGGCGGATGAATCGTTCAGCCTTTTCGCGTCCACCCCGCAGCCTGACGTGTTCCGGGCACGTTAGGTCAACAGGAAGCCCACTCCCACCCCGCCCGCCATTCCCGCCCCGTCCGCCCCGTTCCGTATCCCGTCGTGCCCGCACCGACGCCACGCTCTGCGCAAGTGCCCCCGGAGACCCTCATGACCACCGCCCCGGCTCCCACCCGGGTCCGGATCGCGGCATCCTGCCGCTCCGTGACCGAGGCCCCCGCCTTCTCCTTCGCCGTCCTGACCGTGATCCTGCTCAACGCCGTCCTCCTCGGCGCCGAGACCTACCGCGGCTTCGCCGCCGAGCACGCCGCACAACTCCGAGGGGCCGAGCACGGCTGCCTCGCCTTCTTCACGCTGGAGATGCTGCTGCGCCTCGGCGCCCACGCCGACCGGCCCAGGGAGTTCTGGCGCGACGGCTGGAACGCCTTCGACCTGATCGTCGTGGCGTGCGCGTACATCCCCTTCGTACGGGAGAACTCCACCGTCCTGCGGCTGCTCCGCCTGGTGCGCGTGCTCCGCACCGCCCGGTTCCTGCCCCAGCTGCGGATCCTGTTCATCGCCGTCTCCCGCAGCCTGCCCGGCACCGTCAGCTTCCTCTTCGTCGGCGCCGTCATCCTCTACGTCTACGCCATGGTCGGCTGGGTCTGCTTCGGCTCCCACGACCCCGCCCACTTCGGCTCCCTGGGCCGCGCCCTGCTCACCCTCTTCCTGCTGATGACGCTGGAGGGCCTGCAGGACGCCATCTACAACGGCCTGGCCATCTCGCGCCTGAGCATCCTCTACTACGGCTCCTACGTCCTGCTGGCCTCCTTCGTCCTGGTCAACGTGCTCATCGGGGTCGTCCTCAACAGCCTGGACGAGGCGCGCGAACTCGACAGCGCCGCGCTCGACAAGACAGGCCCCGACAAGACCGGCCCCGACGAGGCCGCGGTCGACGGCACCGGCCGGGCCGACCTCGCCGAGCGCATCGCCGGCATGCGCCAGTCCCTCGACGTCCTCGAACAGTCCCTGGGCGCCGCGCACCCGCCCGCCTCACGCGATCAGGAGCGCATGACGACGATCGCCTGACCGGTCGCCCGACCGATCGCCCCCGGCCCCGTCCCGTCGGACACCGTGCCCGGCCGTTCTATCTCCAACTTTCGTTGTCATTAGAATGGTCCGATGGAGGACATCGACGCAATCGCGGTGCTGCAGGATCCGGTACGCCGCCGCCTGTACGAGTACGTCGTGGCGCAGGGCCGCGACGTGGGGCGCAACGAGGCCGCGGAGGCGGCGGGCGTGGCGCGCACGCTCGCCGCGCATCATCTGGACCGTCTGACGGGGGCCGGGCTGCTGGAGAGCGGCAGTCGCCGCCTGACGGGCCGTTCGGGGCCGGGGGCGGGCCGCCCCGCCAAGGTGTACAAGCGGGCGCCGGGCGAGCGGTCGGTGTCGCTCCCCGCCCGGGACTACCGCACCGCCGCCGAACTCCTCGCCGAGGCCGCCGAACTGGCCGGCCTGGACGCCGGGCTCTGCGAGGCCGCGCGCCGCCGGGGCGAGGCCCTGAGGGGTGCGGCCGCGCCCTGCGGGAGCCTTGAGGAGGCCATGGCGACACTGGCCGCGCGGGGCTACGAACCGCACCTCGAAGGCGCCGGAGGTGCCGGAAGCCCCGAGGGCGCGGCGGTCGCCGAGTCGTCGGCGCCGGTGGACGCGGTGGCGCCCGCCCCCGTCCTCCGTATGCGCAACTGCCCCTTCCACGCCGTCGCGGAACGCTTCCCGCCCCTCGTCTGCGGAATGAACCTGGCGCTCCTGGAAGGGCTGTTGGGTGCGCCCGGCCCGGTGCGTGCGCGTATGGACGCGCGGCCGGGGGAGTGCTGCGTGGTGGTCGAACCTTCTAAAAACAACGATCATTGACATAGAAAAGGGCGCCGTGCTGGGATGAGGTCATGACCGCATCCACGCCCGCCGCCGCCCATCACCTCGCCGAGCTCAACGTGGCCACGCTCCGCCACCCCCTCGACGACCCCCGCATGACGCCGTTCGTCGAGATGCTCGACCCGGTCAACGCCGCCGCCGACGGCGCTCCCGGTTTCGTGTGGCGGCTCGTGGAGGACGGGACCCCCGACGCCACCGGCCTGCGCCCGGCCGACGAGGACGTCATCGTGAACCTCAGCGTCTGGGAGAGCCGGGAGGCCCTGTGGGACTTCACCTACCGCAGCGGGCACCTGGAGGTGATGCGGCAGCGCCGCGCGTGGTTCGAGCGCCACGTCGAAGCGCACATGGCCCTCTGGTGGGTCCCCGCCGGCCACCGGCCGACCGTCGAGGAGGCCTTGGAGCGACTGGCGCACCTGCGGGCGCACGGACCGTCCCCGCGCGCCTTCACCTTCGCCTCCGCCCACACGGCGGCCGAGCGCCTCGGGGGCGGGGCAGGCGCCCTCTAACCTTCTGGTCATGGAACACGTGGAAGCAGGACGGAGGGCGGCGGCAGGTGACTGGACAGCCGCCGGGCACGCCTTCGTGCGAGCGGCGATGGACGGCAGCGAAGAGGGTGCCGAACTCGCCGTGGGGATCACGGGCGAGCTCGTCCCCCTCGCCGACGCGGGCTCGGCGGATGCGGCGGCGCTGCTCGCCGGGATCCTCCTGGAGTACGCCGACGAGTCCGCGCTGCCCAGGGTCGTGGCGTATGCCCGCGCGTCGGCCGAGGCGGGCCACCCGGCGGGGCAGCGCACGTACGGCCACCTGCTGGCGAGCGGCCTCGGGGTCGCGGAGGACCTGGCCGGTGCCGAAGAACTGTTCCGGGCGGCGGCGGAGGCCGGCGACCCGCACGCGGCGTTCAACCTGGGCCGGTTGACCGACGACCTCGACGAGTCCCTGGCCATGCTGCGGGCGGCCGCCCGTCAGGGCATCGACGTCGCCGGCGCGGTCCTCGCCGATCGGCTGTCCTCCCTCGACCGGGACGAGGAGGCCCTCCAGTGGTACCTGTGGGCCGCCGAACGCGGCCACACCGGCGC
Organism: Streptomyces sp. NPDC056503; assembly: GCF_042794995.1. Lineage (NCBI taxonomy): Bacteria > Bacillati > Actinomycetota > Actinomycetes > Kitasatosporales > Streptomycetaceae > Streptomyces > Streptomyces sp. NPDC056503. The sequence continues at coordinate 13,865 of NZ_JBHTST010000012.1, read as the reverse complement.
CATGAACGCCGCCGCCTGCTGGTACCGCGACGGTTTCGGCACCGTGCCCGACCCGGTGCAAGCGGTCCGCTGGTTCCTCGCGATGCTCGCGTACGGGGACGGGGACGGCGTCCACGAGGCCATCCGGCTCGTGCGAGGGGGCGCACTGGACGAGGAGGGCATCCGTACGGCCGGCCGGCTGGCCGGGGACCCGGCGGCGGCCGAGAGCCTGCTGTCGTTCCTGCCCTGAACCCCGTCGCGGTATCAGGGGGTGGGCCGGACCTCCAGGGACCGGTTCCCTTCGGCGTCTCCGATCCTCACCGGCACGGGGCCCTCCGGCAGCGGCACCCGGTACTTCGGACGCCTCTCCGGCTCGTCGACGAGCGGATGGGCGTCCCGGACGCCGCGGGCGCGCGGCGTGCAGCTGTCCACCATGAAGGAGCCGTCGCCCGACCGCTCCGTGTCGACCACGAAGAAGCCGGTCGGCAGGGGCTCGTCGACGGTGAACTCCATCGAGCCGGTGCCCTCCCGGACGAACTCCGGAAAGTCCTCGCCGAAGAGCGCGGCGGCGGGCGACGGCTCCCTGCCCGCGCGGACGGGACGCCGCGCCTTGGCCGGGCGGGGCACCCCGGGTGCCGAGGCCGGAAGCCGCGCCGGGGTCCCGCCCGCGATGCCGTGGTCCTCCGCGAGCCCGGCGAGCCCGGAGCCGCACCCCTGCCCCACCGCGCGGAACCGCCACGCGCCGCTCCTCGCTCCGTACCCGTCCGACGAACCGCACCGCCCCGGAGGCGTGTGCGCGCCGGTCACGGAAGACGAGGTCGCCGTCGTCCCTGACGCGGCCCGCCGCGTCCAGGGGCAGCGCGGCGGCGTCGACCTCCGGCGCTCCGGTACCGCGCGCAAGCGTGGTCCGGGGCGTGGGTGAGGGGCGGGTGTCCGTGCGGCGCGGTGCGAGACGGTCCCGCGTGCCCGGGGTCGCGCGCCCCGGGGCGAATCACTCGGAGGACTCCAGGGCGGCGCGCCAGGCGGGGCTGTCGACGTAGTGGTTGTCGAACCGCTCCGCCGAATCGGCGATCTCCTTGAAGTCCGCCTCGCCGCGCATGACCCGGCCGAGCAGCCGCAGGTAGTCGAAGCGGCCCATGCCGGGGGTGAAGACGAAGAGGACGTCCGCCTCGCAGCCGGGAGCCGCGGCGAAGGCGTGCGGGGTGTGCGGCGGTACCGCGAGGAAGTCGCCGGCGCCGAGCACCGTGACCTCCTCGCCGACGAGGACGCGCAGGGAGCCGCTGATCACGAAGAACAGCTCGGTCGCCTTGGTGTGGAAGTGGGCGGGTGCGCCGACGGCTCCCTCGGCGAAGGTGGACCGGTAGCTGGTGAAGCCGTCGGCGGTGCCGTCCGAGTCGGCGAGGAGCGTCATCACGCTGCTCGGGTCGGCGCAGGTCTCGGCCTCGTCGTGCCGGGTCAGCACGGGCGGGAACGGCGCGGTGGCCGGAATGTTCTCGATCATGGTGCGACTTTACGATCTTGAACGCGGCCATGCCAACGGCCTCGGAGGGCGAAGCCGTTGCGGGGCCGCGCGTGCGGCCGGTCGCGAAGGTGGTGGTGGCAGACCCAGGATCACCTCGCACTGCCGCGGCCGGGCCCCGGCGCACAGCATCGTCGGCATGAAGCGATTCACCGGCCGCACCGTCCTGATCACCGGCGGCACCTCGGGCATGGGCCTCGCCACCGCCCGCCGCCTCCTCGACGAAGGCGCCCACGTCGTCATCACCGGTCGCGACGCGGCCCGGCTCGACAGGGCGGCGGCGGAACTCGCCGCCGGAGAGCGCCTGTCGACGGTCGTCTCCGACGTCGCGGACCTGGCCGACCTGGACACCCTCATGAGCCGTGTCGAGAACTGGCGAGGTGCTCTCGACGCCGTCTTCGCCAACGCGGGCACCGGCGTCTTCAAGCCCGGCGCCGAGATCACCGAGGCCGACTTCGACCACGCCTCGGCGGTCAACTTCAAGGGCGTCTTCTTCACCGTCCAAAAGGCCCTTCCCCTGCTGAAGGACGGCGGCGCGATCGTCCTCAACGCCTCCTGGACGCTGCACCGCGGTCTGCCCGTCGCCTCCGTCCACTCCGCCACGAAGGCCGCCGTCCACAATCTGGCCCGCACCCTCGGCTCCGACCTGGCCCCCCGTGGCATCCGCGTCAACTCGGTCAGCCCCGGCTTCATCGACACCGAGATGTACCGGGCCGCCACCGCCGGTCCCGAGGCCGACGCCCGCAACGCCGCGCAGGTCCCGCTCGGCACCATCGGCCACGCCGACGACGTCGCCGCCGCGGTCGCCTTCCTGGCCTCCTCCGACGCCGCCTACATCACCGGCCAGGACCTGGTCGTCGACGGCGGTCTGACGGGCTCCTTCCCCCACCCCTGAGACCGCAGCGGCGATCATCGCTCTGTGAGTTCGCATGATTACCTACCGCTATGATCACGGGCGTCGCCGCCGCGGTCGTGCGGCGGACCGAGAGAGGGGCACACGGATGGCCATCATCGTCACCTTCGACTTCCCGGGCGCGGGGCAGGAGCTCTACGACACGGTCATCGACCGGATGACGGACGGCAGGGGCTTCACCCGGTTCGCGGACCTGCCGGTCGTGGGTCTCGTCTCCCACGCGGCGGGCACGGCCGACGGCGTCTTCCGGGTGACCGAGGTCTGGGAGAGCCAGGAGGCCCTCGAAACCCACGCGAAGGCCTTCGGGCCGATCCTGGCCGACCTCGGCCATGCCGACGTCCGGCCGACGATCATCCCGGCCTACAACGTCGTCATCGCGTAGGGCGGTCCAGCCGAGGACGAGCACGGCAGGCCTCCCCGCCCGGGCCTCCGCCGCCACGGTGACCGTGGGCGGGGCGGGGGAGGCCGCCGAGGGGCCGGGTCCCCGGCCCGCCGGTGGCGCCCGGCCGGACGTTCCCCGGGCGCGCGGTAGGCGGGGGACCGGGGGCGGGGCGTCACACGGTGCGGGTCAGCAGCATGACGCCCATCGCGAGCATCATGACCGCCACGAGGCCGTCGAGGACGCGCCAGGCGGCGGGGCGGGACAGTACGCCGCCGAGGAGGCGGGCGCCGTACCCGAGGCCGGCGAACCACATCACGCTGGCCAGCATCGCCCCGAGGCCGAACACCCAGCGCAGCGAACCGCGGTCGGCGGCGACCGAACCGAGCAGCAACACGGTGTCGAGGTAGACGTGCGGGTTGAGCCAGGTCATGGCCAGGCAGGTGAGGACCGCGGCCCGGACGGAGCCCGCGGAGGCGCCCTTCACCTGGAGCGCCTCGCCCGCGGGGCGCAGCGCGCGGCGTGCGGCGAGGACGCCGTAACAGATCAGGAAGGCGCCGCCGGCCAGGCCGGCCACCGTGAGGCCGAAGGGCCACGCGGTGACGACGGCCCCGAGGCCGGCCACGCCCAGGGCTATGAGGACCGCGTCCGACACGGCGCATATCCCGACCACCGCCAGGACGGCCTGGCGCCGCACGCCCTGGCGGAGGACGAACGCGTTCTGCGCGCCGATGGCCACGATGAGGGACAGGCCCGTACCGAATCCGGCGACGGCCGCCGGGATGATGCCGCTGTTCATGTGAACCGACGTTAATGATCACCGTCGCATCAGTACAGCTAAGGATTCTTACCCAACCTAAGCTGGGCTTATGAAAGAGCTTCCCCACGATCAGGTGCGCACTCTGCTCGCCGTCGTCGACGAGGGCACCTTCGACGCCGCCGCGGCGGTCCTGCACGTGACGCCTTCCGCGGTGAGTCAGCGGATCAAGGCGCTGGAGGAGCGCACCGGGCGGGTGCTGCTGATGCGGACGAAGCCGGTCCGGCCGACGGAGTCCGGACAGGTGGTGGTGCGGTTCGCGCGCCGGCTGGCCGCGCTGGAGCGGGACGCGCGGACGGAGCTGGGGATCCCGGGCGGCGCCGGTCCGGCCCGGCTTCCCCTCGCGGTGAACGCGGACTCCCTGGCCACCTGGTTCCTGCCCGCGCTGACGCGGGTGCCGCAGTCCCCGCCCATCTGCTTCGAGCTGCACCGCGAGGACGAGACCCACACCGCGGAGCTGCTGCGGGAAGGGCGGGTGATGGCGGCGGTGACGTCCTCGGCGGAGCCCGTGGCGGGCTGCACCGTGCGCCCCTTGGGGCTGGCGCGGTACCTGCCGGTGGCGACCCCTCGGTTCGCGGCACTCCACCTGGCGGGCGGACCGCTGGAACGGCGCCTGCCCGACGCGCCGGTCGTCGTCTTCGACCGGCGTGACGAGTTGCAGGACCGGTTCGTCCGGTCCCTCGCCCGGGACGGGACGGTCGCCGGCAGCCTGCTCCGGCACCAGGTGCCCACCTCGGAGGGCTTCCGCGACGCGGTGGCCGCCGGTCTGGGCTGGGGCCTGGTCCCGGAAGCGCAGGCGGAACCGCTGCTCCGGTCGGGAGCCGTCGTGGAACTGGCGCAGGGGAGGCGGGTGGACACGCCGCTGTACTGGCAGCAGTGGAAGCTCGACGTGCCGGCGCTCGCGCTGGTGGCGGAGACCGTCGTCGCCGCGGCGGCCGAGGCCCTCCACCGCGGGCGTCCCTGAGCCGCCGGGGAGCCGGGCCCGGGTCGTCGGCTGTCGCGCCGCCCCGGGGGCCGAGGGCTCCCGGGGGCGGCCGGTGGTCAGCGGGTGACGAAGGGTTCGGTCAGGTGCGGTGTCGCGAGGTGGAGGGTGTCGGCGGCCCGGCCGTTCAGCACCCGGTCCCTGGAGGCCCTGGCCCGCGCGGGGTCCATCTCGTGGGCGTAGGCGAGGTCGGGGTGGAGCAGCTGGATCGCGTGCACCAGCAGGTCGCCGGTGACGGCGACCCGTTCGCGCCCGGAGGAGACGAGCACGCTCTGGTGCCCGGGGGTGTGGCCGGGAGTGGCGACCACGTGCTCCCCGCCGCGCAGGGAGGTGTCGCCGTCGAGCGGCCGCAGCCGATCGGCCTTCCGGAGCGGGTCGATCAGGCTGGACCGCAGCTGCGGGTTGATCTCCTCGATCGCGTCGAGTTCGGCCTGCTGCAACAGGTACTCGGCGTTCGGGAAGAACGGCCGCGCCTGGTCGCCGCCGACGACGGCCCAGCCCACGTGGTCGGTGTGGAGGTGCGTGAGCACCACGGTGTCGACCTCGGAGGGTTCGATACCCGCGGCGGCCAGTGATTCCGGGAGCGCCCCGGGCACCGGCGCCCACGAGGCCGCCGGGCCGTCGGCCGGGCCGATCCCCGCGTCGACCAGCGTCACGCCCCGGTCGCCGCGGATCGCGAACGCGCGGAACTGGAGTCGCCAGCGTCCGTCGGCGTACCGCGCGCCGGGGTCGAACCGGTCGGCCGCCGCCCACTGCTCGGCGGTGGCGTCGGGGAACGCCTCCGACCTGGGGGAGAAGAAGGGACCTGTGCCGTCGGTGAGCGCGATGACCGTGTACGGGCCGACATCGATGGAAGGAGGCATCCCACAGATGGTGCCACCGCCGGGCGTCCCGCGCTCAAGCAGGGTGCCCGGAGGGCGACTTGCGCGCCGACGGGCCCGGGCGGCGGCGGCCGCGGCGGGCGTTCGGCGCCCGGTCCCGTCGGCGACGGCTCGCCCCTTCCCGAATTTAGGACCTCGATAGATGGTCTGCAACGAAACTATCGGCTAAGGTCTTACCTGTGAGTCCCCGAAGGGCGGCTCGCCGGGGAGGCTCGTCGCGGTGGGCCGTTCCCGTCCGTGCCGCAGGGCGTCCGGCCCCGCATCCTCCGCTCCGACCGACGAAAGGCTGACCGTCATGAGCTCGCACACCGTCACCGAGGCCGCTCCCCGCACGACCAGGAACGACGGCCCGGCGCCCCGGGCACTCTCCGACCGGGAGCTCTCGGAGCTGTTGGGCCGACAGCGGTTCGGCGTGTTGGCGAGCGTCCGCGGCACCGGTCACCCGCACCTGTCGACCGTCCTCTACGCGTGGAACCCCGAGGAGCGCGTCCTGAGCGTCTCCTCCACCGCCGACCGTCTCAAGGTCCGCCAGCTGCGACGCGACCCGCACGCGGCGCTGCACGTCAGCGGCCCGGACGTCTGGTCGTTCGCCGTGGCGGAAGGCGAAGCGGAGATCGTGGACCCGGCCGACCGGCCGGCTCCCGGAGAGGAGCCGCTGCTGCCCGACCGGCGCGTGACCATCCGGATCCGCGTCACCCGGCTGTACGGGACCGCCCTCGACATCCCCGCCCAGGACTGAGGGGGCGTCTCAGGGGCGTGCGGCGAGCGACTCCGCCAGGTGGTCGGCGAACCCGGTCAGCCAGTCCGGCCGCGGTCCGCCGCGAGCGAGGCGAAACCCGTGGCGGCGCCCCCAGAACGACGCCTGGACGGCGTGGAACTGCGCCCATCGACGGACGCGTTCGCGGTCGAGTTCCGCTGCCTCGGCGAAGACGTCCACGACGCGGTCGGCGGCCTTGCGCAGGTCGTCCGCTCCGAGGAGGCTCAGCGCGCGCGACTTCAGCAGCGTGCCGCCGTCGTAGGCCGGATCTCCCGCGTATCCCTTCGGGTCGACGGCCAGCCACGGCTCCCGGTCGGCGCGCAGGATGTTCCGAGGGTGCAGGTCGCCGTGGACGAGAGTGTCCGGCTGGTCCCGGCCCAGCTCCCGGACGGTGTCCAGGGCGGTGTCCAGCGCATGACGCGGCAGCGCGTGCGGCAGCTCCTCGGCGTCCGCCCGCAACCGCTCCTCCCAGGCGTCCGCCCGCGCGGACAGCCGGGGCAGGCCGGGAGGCGCGGGGACGGCCAGGCGTCGATGGAGTCGCCCCGCGACCGTCGCCACCTCGTCCTCGTCCCCGACCTCGGCCAAGGTCGACGACCGGGCCCGCTCCAGCAGCATCGCGAACCGCTCGTCGTCGCGTTCGTGGAGCAGGACGGCGCCGCATCCGCCCCACGTGACGAAGGCGTCCGGTTCATGGACGTTGCCGGGATGAGGGAACGACACCTTCAGTACCGCGTCGCCCCCGGTGGTCCGCCGCCGTACGGGGACGATGACGCCGACACCCCCGTGCATGACCTCGCCATCCGGCACGCACGACCAGCGATCGAGCAACTCCTCGACGATACCGGGCAGTTCGGCGAGCCATGCCGCCCCGGCCCGCCCCTCGCGCTCGACGGTGCCCCGCGCGAACTCCTCAGGCGTAGCGATCATCCCGGAACCCTACGCGACCGCCCGCCGCGTCCACCGAAGCCCAGGCCGCGCCCCCCGAAGCCCAGGCCGCGTCCCCCGAAGCCCAGGTCACACACGCCACGCCTGCCGCCCGGACCGCAGGCCGCTCCTATGATCGACGCATGGCCACCAGACTCGTGCAGATCAACATGAAGGCCCAGGACGACGCCGCGCTCGGCAGGTTCTGGGCGGAGGCGCTCGGCTGGGGCGTCGGCAGCGAGGCACCCGGGGTGACCAACCTCGAACCCGTGGGGTTCGCCTATCCCGATCCCGCGGCCGTCTGCATCGACATCATCGCCGACCCGGAGCCGAAGACGGTGAAGAACCGGGTGCATCTCGATCTCGCCACCACCTCCGCCGCCCATCAGGCGGAACTGGTCGCGCGCCTGGAGGACCTCGGAGCGACGCGCGCCGACGTGGGCCAGGGCGACGTCCCCTGGACGGTCATGGCCGACCCCGAGGGCAACGAGTTCTGCGTTCTGGAGCCTCGCCCCGTCTACCGGGGGACCGGGCCGATCGCCGCGGTCGTCGTCGACTGCGCCGACCCGCGGGTGATGGCCCGGTTCTGGGGCGAGGCGATGGACTGGACCGTGCGCGAGGTCACCGACCATCACGCCAGCATGCGCTCCGCCAAGGGGGTCGGTCCCTACCTGGAGTTCCTCCGCACCCCCGACCCCAAGAGCGTGTGGAACCGCGTCCACCTCGACGTCCGTCCGTACGCCGGGGACGACCCGGCGGCGGAGGAGGCCCGGCTGCGGGCCCTGGGCGCCACCGAACCCGACTACGACCGGTCCGCGGTCTCCTGGACGGTTCTCGCCGACCCGGAAGGCAACGAGTTCTGCCTCCTCGCCCCTCGCTGACGGGCCGACAGGCTGACGGGACGGTGTGGGCACCCGCCCGGAGGCCGCCGAGGAGCCGGGACCGTCGGCCGCCCCGCGGGCGGTGCGGGGAGGTCCGCCGGGCCGGTGGCTGTCCGGGACACCGGGCCGGCGGAGGACCGGTTCAGGCGGTCGAGCCGACGCCCCGCGCCACGTCCCGCGGCACGCGCAGCGGCGCCGCGGTGGCCGCGACGACCTCCTCGGCGGTGACGCCGGGAGCGAGTTCGGCCAGGACGAAGCCGTCGGGGGTGACGTCGACGACGGCGAGATCGGTGATCACGCGCTGGACGACGCCGCGCCCGGTCAGGGGCAGGCCGCAGGTGTCGACGAGCTTGGGGGTGCCGTCCTTGGCGGTGTGCTCCATGAGGACGACGACCCGGCCGGCGCCGTGGACGAGGTCCATCGCACCGCCCATGCCCTTGACCATCTTGCCGGGGATCATCCAGTTGGCGAGGTCGCCCGAGGAGGAGACCTGCATGGCGCCGAGGACGGCGGCGTCGATGTGCCCGCCGCGGATCATCCCGAAGGACAGCGCCGAGTCGAAGAACGAGGCGCCGGGGAGCGTCGTGACCGTCTCCTTGCCCGCGTTGATGAGGTCGGCGTCGAGCTCGTCCTCGGTGGGGTACGGGCCGACGCCGAGGATGCCGTTCTCGGACTGGAGCACGACCTCGATGCCGGGCGGGAGGTGGTTGGGGATGAGCGTCGGCAGCCCGATGCCGAGGTTCACGTAGCTGCCGTCGGTCAGCTCCAGGGCGGCGCGGGCCGCCATCTGCTCGCGGGTGAGGGCCATCAGGCGTCGCCTTCCTGTCGGACGGTACGGCGCTCGACGCGCCGCTCGGCGGCGGGGTCGCCGGGGGTGACCCGGACCACGCGCTGGACGAAGATGCCGGGGAGATGGACCTCGTCGGGGTCGAGCTCGCCCGGTTCGACGAGGTGGTCGACCTCGGCGATGGTGATCCGCCCGGCCATGGCGGCCAGCGGGTTGAAGTTGCGGGCCGAGGAGCGGAAGACCAGGTTGCCGTGCCGGTCCGCGATGGTCGCCCGCACCAGCGCGAAGTCCGTCGTGATGCCCTCCTCCAGCAGATGCGGGCGCCCGCCGAACTCCCGCGTCTCCTTGGCCGGCGACGCCACCGCGACCGAGCCGTCGGCCGCGTACCTCCACGGCAGCCCGCCCTCGCCGACCTGCGTTCCCGTACCCGCGGGGGTGTAGAAGGCGGGGATGCCCGCGCCCCCGGCCCGCAGCCGCTCGGCCAGCGTGCCCTGGGGGACGAGCTCGACCTCCAGCTCCCCGCTCAGGTACTGGCGGGCGAACTCCTTGTTCTCCCCGACGTACGAGCTCGTCATCCGGGAGATCTGTCCGGCGGCGAGCAGCAGGCCGAGCCCCCAGTCGTCCACACCGCAGTTGTTCGACACGACCCGCAGGCCCTCGGTGCCGCGCTGCCACAGCGCGTCGAGGAGCGTGCCCGGTATCCCGCAGAGCCCGAATCCGCCCACGGCGAGCGATGCCCCGTCGGGGATGTCGGCCACCGCCTCAGCCGCGCTCGCGACCGTCTTGTCCAGACCCATGAGGATCCCTTCCCTCGGGCAGCCGGACGACCTCCCAGGTCGGAACCGGTGCCGGTACCAGCGACATGCACGGAGCCTAGGAAGTGGGCGACGGGGCCGACCATGGCTGCCGTCCACACACCACCCCCCTCCGGTATGGCGGTTACCACTGCCCTCGCGTGCCGACCCGATGGCGTGGCACCGGAACGGAGGGGTGGTGTCCGCGCCCACCGCCGGGCCGTGGACGGTGGGCCGCACAGCCATGTCCGCCGGCCGGTGGGCGGCATAGCCTCCCGCAGTCCCATCCCGGGATTTCTCCCCGCGGGTCCCGTCCGACGGGCCCCGCCCCGGGAGTTCGACCCGCGAGCTCGGAGGTACGCACCGATGCGTAGTCGTCCCACGTTCCGTTCCTCACCACGTCCCTGGCGGCGAGGCGCGCAGGCGGCACTCGCCCTGGCCGCCCTCACCGTCACCACCGCCCCCGCGTCGGCCGCGTCCGCCGTCCCCGCCGCGCCGGGCGCCCACTGCGCCCGCCAGGCGCAGATCCGCGTCCCCGGCGCCGAGCACCAGCAGAGCGTCTGCCTCGACGAACTGACCACGGCGGGCACCGTCGCCTCGGGCCACACCGACCCGGCCGACTGGGCGGGGCTGACGCCCAAGGACCTGGCCGTTCCCAGCGGGGTGCCCGGCATCCAGATCGACGGCTACTTCCCCGACACCTCCACCACCAACACCAACCACGGCTGGCAGCACGACGCCCAGTTCGTGATCCGGCTGCCCGACCGCTGGAACGGCGGTCTCGTCGTGGCCGGCACCCCGGGCAACCGCGAGCAGTACGCCAACGACCGGGCCATCGCCGACTGGGTGCTGGCCCGGGGGTACGCGTACGCCGCCACCGACAAGGGCAACACGGGCCTCGCCTTCCACCGCGACGGCAAGGCCCCCGGCGACGCGATCGCCGAGTGGAACGACCGGGTCACCCAGCTCACCCGCGCGGCCGGAGCGGTGGTGGCGCAGCGCTACCACCGTCCGCCGGCCCGCACCCTGGCGACCGGGATGTCCAACGGCGGCTATCTGGTGCGCTGGCAGCTGGAGAACCACCCCGAGCTCTATGACGGCGGGGTGGACTGGGAGGGCACCCTCTGGCGGAGCGACGGCCCCAACCTGCTCGACTTCCTGCCGAAGGCCCTGCGCGCCTATCCCGTGTACGCGGCGGGCGGCGAGGGCGCGGAGCGGGCGCGGGAGGAGCTGCACGCCGCCGGCTTCCCGGCCGACACGGAGTTCCTGTGGCCGTACCACCACAAGGTCTACTGGGACCTGACCCAGCGCGTCTACCGCGAGGAGCTGGACCCCGGCTTCGACGGCGCGACCGAGGCGGGCACCCCGTACTGCCTGCCGGGCACCCCCGCCTGCGACGCCGACTACGACTACGCGGCCCGGCCCGCCGAGGTCCGGCGGGCCGTCGAGAAGATCGCCCTCACCGGCCGGATCGGCAAGCCCCTGATCACGCTCCACGGCACACTCGACACCCTGCTCCCGATCGGCCGGGACTCCGACGTCTACGCCCGCATGGTGCGCGAGGCGGGACGCGGCGCGCTGCACCGCTACTACCGCGTCGAGGGCGGCACCCACACCGACTCGCTCGTCGACGCCTTCCCCGACAGGCTCCGGCCGCTCACGCCGTGCCACCGCACGGCCTTCACGGCCCTGGAGGGCTGGCTCGCCGCCGGGCACCGTCCGCCCGCGTCCGGCACCGTTCCCCAGCCCGTCGGCCAGGACCCGGTGAGCCTGGCGAACATGTGCTCTCTCGACAGCGCGAAGGCCGTCGGCACCGCGTCCTGAGCGCCGCAGCCCCCTGGCCACGGCGATCCATGGTGTCCCACACCATGGAATCGCCCGGCACTATGGCGGACTCGTACATGGGCCGAGGCGAAGGGTCTCCCTACTGTTTCGGCCCATGACGAACACAATTCCCACCCCGGACCGGCTGCTGTCATCCGCCGCCGCGCACGACCTGAGCGGTCGCACCGCGCTGGTGACGGGCGGCGGCAGCGGCATCGGCCGGGCCTGCGTCCTCGCCCTGGCGGGGGCGGGGGCCTTCGTGCACGTCGTCGACCGGGACGCCGACTCGGCGAAGGCCGTCGCCGAGCTCGCCGGAGGCCGGGCGCAGGTGGCCGACCTCGCCGACGCGGGCGCTGTCGACCTCCTCCCGGCCGAGATCGACATCCTCGTCAACAACGCCGGCCTCCAGCACGTCGCCCCGCTCACGGAGTTCCCCCCGGACCGGTTCGAGCTGATCCAGAAGGTGATGGTCACCGCCCCCTTCCTGCTGATGCGCAGGACGCTCCCGCACATGTACGCCCGCGGCTGGGGCCGTGTCGTCAACGTCTCCAGCGTCCACGGGCTGCGGGCCAGCGCCTACAAGTCCGCCTACGTCGCCGCCAAGCACGCCCTGGAGGGCCTCAGCAAGGTCGCCGCGATCGAAGGCGCCCCCCACGGGGTCACCAGCAACTGCGTGAACCCCGGCTACGTCCGTACACCGCTGGTCGAGGGCCAGGTCCGCGACCAGGCCGCCGCGCACGGCATCAGCGAGGGCGACGTGCTGACCAACGTCATGCTGGCCCGCTCGCCCGTCAAGCGCCTCCTGGAGGCCGAGGAGGTCGCCGCCGCCGTCCTGTGGCTCTGTGGCCCCCACTCCGGCTACCTCACCGGTACCTCCCTGCCGCTCGACGGCGGCTGGACCGCCGGCTGACAGCCCACCCGCTCCCCCCGCTCCATCCGCTCCGCCCCCGCGCTCCACCGTTCCCGCACGCTCCACCCCCGTCCCATCCGTACGTGAAACCGGTGAATCCCATGTCTGACACCACCACCCAGCCGAGAGGCCGCATCGGCCGCATCGTCGCCGCGAGCCTGATCGGCACCACCATCGAGTGGTACGACTTCTTCCTCTACGGCTCGGCCGCCGCGCTCGTCTTCAACACCCTGTTCTTCCCCAGCGCGGACCCGCTGGTGGGCACGCTGATCGCCTTCATCACGTACGCCATCGGTTTCGCCGCCCGCCCGCTCGGCGGCATCGTCTTCGGCCACTTCGGCGACAAGATCGGCCGCAAGAAGCTGCTGGTGCTCAGCCTCCTGATGATGGGCGGCGCGACCTTCGCGATGGGCCTGCTGCCCACGTACGAGTCCATCGGCGTGTGGGCGCCGATCCTGCTCACGGTGCTGCGGCTCGTCCAGGGCTTCGCCCTGGGCGGCGAGTGGGGCGGGGCCGTCCTGATCGTCTCCGAGCACGGCGGCGACAAGCACCGCGGCTTCTGGGCCTCCTGGCCCCAGGCCGGCGCCCCCGGCGGCAACCTGCTCGCCACGGGCGTCCTGTCCCTGCTGGCCGCCGTCCAGTCGGACGCCGCCTTCCAGTCGTGGGGCTGGCGCATCCCCTTCCTGCTCTCCGGACTGCTCGTCATGATCGGTCTGTGGATCCGCGTCTCGGTCTCCGAGTCCCCGGTGTTCCTGGAGGCGCAGGCCAAGGCGGAGGCCGCCGCCGCGGCGGGCGTCAAGGAGGAGGCCCCGGTCGTCGAGGTCTTCAAGCGCAGCTGGCGTGAGGTCCTGTCGGCCATCGGCACCCGCTTCGGCGAGAACATCTCGTACTACATCCTCACCTCCTTCCTCCTCGTGTACGTGACCGTGCACCTGGAGCTGCCGAAGAGCACCGCCCTGAACGCCGTCCTGATCGGCTCGGCCGTCCACTTCGTCACCATCCCGCTGTGGGGCGCGCTCTCCGACCGGATCGGCCGGCGCCCGGTCACGCTGATCGGTTCGGCGGGCATGGCGGTGTGGGCGTTCGCCTTCTTCGGGCTCGTCGACTCGAAGTCGTTCGCCGTGATCACCCTCGCCGTCACGGCGGGTCTGCTGCTGCACGGCGCGATGTACGGACCGCAGGCCGCCTTCATCTCCGAGATGTTCGACACCAAGGTCCGCTACTCGGGCGCCTCCATGGGCTCCCAGCTGGCCTCGATCCTCGCCGGTGCCCTCGCCCCGATCATCGCGGTCGAGCTCCTCAAGGACTACGGCAGCTCCACGCCCATCAGCGTCTACCTGTGCGCGGCCGCCGTGATCACCACCATCACCGTCGCCGTCACCCGCGAGACCCTCGGCCGCGACCTCACCCGCGACGGCCGGGCCGAGCGGAACGAGGCGGTCCCCGCCGTCGGCGCCGCGGACCGGGCGTAACACGGCCGGAGCGCGGGGCCCGCGCGTCCGCCGCACGCGCCGGCGG